>CALXJY010000005.1 GCA_944388755.1 uncultured Clostridia bacterium
ATCCTCCGTATTTTTACAGAGGATATTTTAGCATATTATCATCTCTTTGTCAACTAACTTGACAAAGAACCAATTTAATATACAAGTATAACGGAAAAACATACAATAATCTAAGCGATATAGCAAAAGATGCAAGTGGAATAATTAATGCAAATGACGACAATAAAGTAAAAGAAATTAAAATTGACTGGTCATGGAATTATGAAACAGGTTCAACAGAAAAGGAAAAAATAGCAAACAATAAACAAGACACAATTGATGCAAAAACAATAACAGATTATTCATTTGATATCATTGTAACAGGAATACAAGTAATACCAAATGCATAAAAAAATATTAAAGTTAAAAATAAAACCTAAAAAAGAAAATATTATTTTTATTCTAATTATTTTATTCTCAATAATTGTTATATCTATAAAATTTTTCACAAAAAATTCTCAACCATTTGGAGTTACCATATTACAGGTATCATCAAATAGTATGATGCCAACATTAAAAAAAGGAGATTTTATTATTGTAAAGAAACAAAAAGAATATAACATAGGAGATATTATAACATATGAAATAACAGAAGGAAATAATAAATATTATGTGACACATAGAATTGTAGAAAAAAATGAAAATGAATACAGAACAAAAGGAGATGATAATAACAAAATAGATGATAATAAAATTTTTGAAAATGCTATAAAAGGAAAATTAATATTTCCAAATAGGAATTAATAAGAATTAAATTTAAATAAAAGTAATATCCCTTTTATACATTTATAAGGGATATTATTTTTTTAGAAAGGTAAAAAAATGAAAATAAAAAAAATAGAAAATAAATCACAAGGAAAATTAAAAAACATAACATATATCCTAATAATTGCAATTATAACAATTTTATTTTTTACAGGTTACAGTATTCGGAAAAGGTATAAATCAAATAATTGTAAAAGGAAGTACACAAATAGCAGAACCAGTTATAGAGATAAAATCAAATCCTAAAATAGATATTACAACAAATGAAAAAGAGGGAACATACACATTTTATGTAAGAAACTTTGATGAAAAAAATAAAATATCAGAAAGTAAAATACAGTATAAGCTAAAAATTCAAGACGACATAGACCAAAATTTAAAAAATACAATAAAATATGAAATGTATAAAAATGGAAAATTAATAGATTTAAAAAATCAGGAAACAGAATATATGGAATTAACAAATACATCAAAACAAAATGATAAATATGAATTAAAAATAAAATATGTACATGATTCTAATTTAACATTAAATGAAATTGTAGGAAAAGTACAAATAAAAATTCACTCACAACAATTAATAGTTTAGTAAGGAGGCAATAAAAAATATGAAAAAAAAGAAATATATAATTATACTAATAATCTTAATTATTTGTATAATATTGTATTTTAATAAATTTAGTTTTTATAAAGATTTATATGAAGATATTTTACTAATAACAGAAACTACTAATAATAAAAAACATAGCAATAATAAAAGTAAAGAAGAAAACAATAATGAAAATATAAAATATGTATTTAATATAAAATGCAAAGATACTAAACTAAAAGCTGTGAATTTAAGTGATACAATAAAAAAAGAAACTATGGTAAACGAAAAAATAGCACCTGGATTAAGTGGTAAATTTAGTATTGTTTTAAATGCTAATCAAGATACAAAATATAAAGTAATATTTAATAGTATAAATATAAAACCAAAAAATTTAAGATTTGTAAATGAAGAAACAAAAACAATAGTTAAAAACTTAGAAGAATTTGAAAAATTGCTTACAGGAAATCTAAAAAAAGAGGAAACAAAAACAATAACAATTTCATGGTATTGGCAATATGAGAATACACAAGAAGGAAATAAACAAGACACTATAGATAGTAAAAATATACAAAATTATCAATTTGAAATTTTAGCTTTTGGAGAATCTATAGTTTAAAAGTATATTAAACACCTATATACATATTAAAAAATAAATAAATTTAAAATGAAAGGTGGAATTAAATGAAAAAAATATTTGTCATAATATATATATTCATTTGTTGTATTATGATTAGTACAAATGCAAATGCAAAATACATATATGATGAAATTATAGAAGTTGCAGATATAAATATTAAAATTACTGTTCCAAAATTGAGAGTAACAAAATATACTGGAGGAAAGCCTGAATACAACTATAACATTTTTGCATCAAGTGCAATAATACTAAATGTAGAAGCATTAGGAGATGGAATTGAACAAATGCAAAAAGACAAAATAGAGTGTTTAATAGATGGGAAAGCAATTGAAGTTGAAAAAATTGGCATTACCAAATTAAGGAATGTAGAAGGAGGAATTGAATTCTACATAAAAATTACAGGATTTCACACTGAAGAAGAAGGAATGATAAGCGTTGTATTTAAAGAAGGTGCAGTAATAGATAAAAATGGAATTCCAAATAAAGAATTTAGATATGATACAGTAACATTTATAAATAAAGGAGCTCCTAATTTAACTGTTGTACAGAAAAAATTAGAAGACGGAAGTGTAGAAGTTAAAATTATAGCAGATGAACCAGTAAAAGAAGTAGAAAACTGGACAAGAGATGAAACAATGACAATTTTAACTAGAATATATACAGAATCAACAACAGAAAGAGTTGGAGTTAACGACTTTGGTGGAAACCTAACAATGGCAGACATTAAAGTAATAATATAGTAATTAAAGTATAGACAAAATCAAAAAATTATGTTATTATAATAGCAGTTTTAAATTTGAAATAGCATAAAATATATTATCCTTATAGGAAATGAATTTAAATTTTATATATTTTATTAAAAAATATAAGCATTTCCTATAAGGACAAGTATTAATTAAACATAAAAATATTTTAAATAAAACTAACATATTGGGGCATAGCCAAGCGGTAAGGCAACCGGCTCTGACCCGGTCATGCGTAAGTTCGAATCTTACTGCCCCAGCCAAGAATTTTAAAGAGAGGTATATAATGGAAAACGAAAGAAAACAAAAAATAAAGTATCTAAGTGAAATTGCAAAAAAAATCAGAAAATCCATAATACAAGAAGTATATTATGGAAAATCGGGACATATTGGTGGCTCACTTTCTATTGCAGATATAATAACAGTACTATACTTTGATGAGATGAAAATAGATCCACAAAATCCAAATATGGAAAACAGAGATAGATTTGTATTATCAAAAGGGCATTGTTCTCCAGCTTTATATGCTACACTTGCATATAGAGGTTTTTTTGATGTAGAAAAATTAAAAACATTTAGAAATATCAATAGTAATTTACAAGGACATCCAGATAAAAAAAATATTCCAGGAGTAGATATGTCCACAGGTTCTTTAGGACAAGGACTATCTATTGCAAATGGTATGGCATTAGCAGGAAAAATTGATAAAAAAGATTATAGAGTATATTGTATTTTAGGAGATGGAGAAATAGAGGAAGGACAAATTTGGGAATCAGCAATGACAGCCAATAAATATAAATTAGATAATTTATGTGTAATTATAGATAACAACAACTTACAGATAGATGGTACAATAGAGGAAGTAATGAGTTCATACCCAATAGACCAAAAATTTAGAAGCTTTGGATTCGAAATAATAAAAATAGATGGACATGATATAAATGAAATACTAAATGCATTTGAAGTTGCAAAAAATGTAAAAAATAAACCAACATGTATTATTGCAAAAACAATAAAAGGAAAAGGAGTATCATTTATGGAAAATAAAGCAGAATGGCATGGCAAGGCTCCAAATGAAGAACAATATAATAAGGCAATGGAAGAATTAAATAAGCAATAAAAAAAGCAATATTATGCAAACAAATGACATTAAAATAGATTTAAAACCGCTATTACAAATTAATATGAGAAAGATATAAAAAAAGGTCTAGAAACGCAGATAAAAACGAAAAAAATGTTGACAAAACTGTATAAATATGTTAAAATATATAACTGTAATCCGCTTAGTCAAGGTTATAAAATACTAATAAGTTAGTTACCTTTTTTAAGGATTAGCGAGTATACAAATAAGGGAGGTGCATTTAAAAATGTACGCAATCATTGAAAGTTGTGGAAAACAATACAAAGTAACAGAAGGAGATTTAGTATTTTTTGAAAAATTAGATGCAGAGGAAGGTAAAAAAGTTACATTTGATAAAATAGTTTTAGTATCTGATAATGGAAAAGTACAAGTAGGAACTCCTTATGTTAAAGGTGTAAAAGTTGAAGGAAAAGTAATTTCACATGGTAAAGGTAAAAAAATAATTGTTTTCAAAATGAAACCAAAAAAGAATTATAGAAGAAAACAAGGTCATAGACAACCATATACAAAAGTAGAAATTACAGCAATCAAAACATCAGAAAAAAAAGCTGATACAACAAAAAAAGAAACAGCAGAAACAAAAACAGCAACTGCTAGAAAAACTACAAAAAAAGTAGAAGCATAAGAAATCTTGAATTTTAAAATTTTATTTAATAGTATAGAAATCTTAACATTTGAAGGGAGTGAAAAACATGGCTCATAAAAAAGGTCAAGGTAGCAGTAATAATGGTAGAGAGAGTGAATCAAAACGTCTTGGTGTAAAAAGAGCTGATGGTCAATTTGTATTAGCAGGAAATATATTAATAAGACAAAGAGGAACAAATGTGCATCCAGGAAATAATGTAGGCAAAGGTAGTGATGATACATTATACGCATTAATAGATGGAACAGTTAAATTTGAAAGAAAAGGTAGAGGCAAAAAACAAGTTAGCGTTTACCCAGTAAGTAAAAAATAACTAATAAAAGACATGTAAAACTAAAAATGTTTGCATGTCTTTTATTATAAGTATAGAAAAATTAATTTTTTTTTAAAAACCATTTACAAAATATTAAAATTTGTATACAATATACTAAGTAGGAAAAATGTCAGAAAACAAAAGAAGATGTAGAAAGGGAGTATATTAATGAAAATATTAATGTTAACATGGGAATATCCACCAAGAGTTGTAGGTGGAATATCAAGAGTCGTATATGATTTATCAAGAACATTATTAAAAGATGGTCATGATGTAACAGTTGTAACATATAGAGATGGAGATGTACCATATTTTGAAGATGACAAAGGAGTAAAAGTATATAGAGTAGATAATTATATGATAAACCCAAATAATTTTATTGATTGGATAATGCAATTAAATTTTTCATTAGTTGCAAAGGCAAATGAGATAATTGCAGAACAAGGAAATTTTGATGTAATACATGCACATGACTGGCTTGTAGCATATGCAGCTAAAACATTAAAAAATTCATATAATATACCAATAGTAGCAACAATACATGCAACAGAAGCAGGAAGAAATAGTGGAATACATGATGAAACACAAAGATATATAAATGATACAGAATGGATGCTTACATATGAGGCATCAGAAGTTATAGTTAACAGCAATTATATGAAAGGTGAATTACAAAGGCTATTTGGATTACCATATGAAAAGATAAATGTTATTCCAAATGGAGTAAATATCAATTTATTTAATGGAATAGAAAAAGATTATAATTTCAGAAGAAGATTTGCAATGGATAATGAGAAAATAATCTTATTTATGGGAAGATTAGTATATGAAAAAGGAATACAATATTTAATATCAGCAATGCCAAAAATACTACAAGGATATCATGATACAAAACTTGTAATATGTGGTAAAGGTGGAATGTTAGATGAACTAAAAGAACAAGTAAATAATATGGGAATTTCACAAAAAGTATACTTTGCAGGATACATGCATGGAAAAGATGTACAAAAAATGTACAAAGCTGCAGATGTAGCAGTATTTCCAAGTACATATGAGCCATTTGGAATAGTAGCACTAGAAGCAATGCTATCAGAAAATCCAGTAGTAGTATCAGATATTGGAGGATTAAATGAAATAGTTGAACATAAAGTAAATGGAATGAAAACTTATTGTGGAAATCCAAACTCAATAGCAGACTCAATACTAGAAGTATTGTATGATCACAAATTATGTGCAGAAATGGCAAAAAGAGCAAAAAATAAAGTTAGAAATGAATACAACTGGAATAAGATTGCACAAGACACACATTTTGCATATCAAAAAGCAATATGTCAGTCAATGGCAGAAAAGCAAAAAAGAGAACTTGAACAAGAAAGAGCTAGAAAAACTAAAAAAGCTGAAAATTCAGAAAAACAAATTACAAACTTACTTAGTTTCAGAAAACGTCAAGCATATGCATAAGGGCAAATTATTAGGACGATTCTGTTTTTCCCTTAGGGCGAAGAAACAGAATCGTTTTAATGTATAAAAAAATCGAATATTATCTAGAACATATATAAGGTTTTAATAAACTTATTATATGTAAAGAAAAATAAGTTTTGTTTAAATAAATAGATATCAAAAAGTATATGATAAATAGTAAACAAAAAATATTATACAATTAAACTAAAAATAAATTAATAAAAATTCACTAATTCTACAAATTTAGCAAAAAAATAGTGTATAATATGTATAATGGAGGATACAAAAATGCAAGAATTTAAATCAGGATTTGTAACAATGATAGGAAGAACAAATGTAGGAAAATCAACATTAATAAATTTATTAGTAGGAGAAAAAATAGCAGCTATTGCAAACAAGGTTCAAACAACAAGAACAGCAATAAAAGGAATAATAAACACACCAAATTCTCAAATTATAATAACAGATACACCAGGTATACATAAACCAAAACATAAATTAAACGAAACAATGATAGAAACATCTTTTACATCATTACAAGATGCTGATATCATCTTATTTCTAATAGATGCAACAAGCAAGGAAATAGGTAGGGGAGATAAAAGAATTTTAGAAAAAATAAAAGAAGCAAACAAAAAAACAATTTTAATAATAAACAAAATTGATTTAATAAAAAAAGAAGAACTACTAAATTTAATTGATATATATAGAAAAGAATATAACTTTGAAGCGATAATACCAATTTCAGCACTAAAATCAAAATATAGAGAAATAATTATAAAAGAAATAGAAAAGAACCTAAATAAAGGTCCAGCATATTATGATATAGAAGAATATACAGACCAAACACTAAGACAGCTAGCAGAAGAAACAATAAGAGAAAAAGCATTAAAACTTTTGCAAGATGAAGTACCACATGGAATTTATGTAGAAGTCGAAAAAATGAAACTAAGAAAAAATAAGAAAAATGAGGACATATATGATATAGAAGCAACAATTTATTGTATTAGAGAATCACATAAAGGAATTATTATAGGAAAAAATGGAGAAATGTTAAAAAAAATTGGGAGAATGGCAAGAATAGACATGGAAGAAAACTTTGGAATAAAAGTAAATTTAAAAACATGGGTAAAAACAAAAGAAAACTGGTTAGATAATGCAAATATTGTTGATAAATTTAAATTAAAATAAAGAATAAAATTCTAAAAAATGCAAAAGATAAAATTATAAGGGTACACAATTTTTATAAAAATTGGTACACTAATAAAGATGTGACATATAAATAAACTAAAAGTATAAAAAAATATGTCACTAAAAGGAGATGATAAACATGATAAAGAAAATTGCATGGGATATGTTTAAAAATACTGGAGACATAAACAGTTTTTTAGAATTTAAACAAATAGAAGATGCACAAAAAAAAATAGATAATACAATATATATAGATGAAATAAAAAAAATACAAGAGATAACAAATATAGGAGTAGAAAATAAAAAAGATAAATAGAAGGGAAAAAAATGGCAACAACAAAAGTACATGGAATAATATTATCTGAAAGTAATATGGGAGACTATGATAAAATGCTAACAATGCTTACACCAAATTTTGGAAAGATATCATGCAGTGCAAAAGGTGCAAGAAAGCCTAAAAGTAGTCTCCTAGCTGGTACACAGATATTCTGCTTTGGAGAATATCTAATGTATAAAGGAACAAGTACATATCATATAAATTCATGTGAGACAATAGAAATGTTTTATAAAATCAGAACAGATTTAGATAAACTTAAATATGCGATACATATAAATAAAATAATACTAGATCTAACAGAAGAAAATGAAAATTGCTACAATATATTGCAATTACTTTTAAACACACTATATATTATTTCAGAAACAGATAAAAATTTAGATTTAACATTAGGAATATTCAAATTGAGATTAGCTTGTATATTAGGATTTAAACCAAGAATATTACAATGTACAAGTTGCAATGAAAAAGAGAAGTTGAATTATTTTAGCATAAAGGACAATGGTTTTAAATGTGAAGCATGTGGAAGGCAAGATAAATCTGCAATAAGTATTACTGAAAGTACCAAAAATGCAATAAAATATGTAGTTACAGCACCTGCAAAAAAACTATTTTCTTTTGAACTAAAAGAAGATGCATTAAAGGAATTTAAATTAATAACAAAAATATACTTTAATCAAAAAATGGAAAAAGAGTATAAATTAGAAGAATTATTTTAAAATAGTTGAAAAAAAAAGAAATAACATATATAATATGAATATACAATAAATAAAAACAAAAAAGAGAAGGGAGCGATTTTTATGAAAATAAAAATAACAGGAAAAGAACTAAAGATAACAGAAGCACTAAATGATTATGTTGAAAAAAAATTAGATAGAATTGACAAATATTTTGAAAATGCAGAAGCAGATGTTACTCTAAGGACAGAAAAAAATGAACAAATTGCAGAAATATGTGTATTAGCAAATGGAGAAAGATTTAGAGCAGTGGTTGAAGATAAAGACCTATATGCTTCAATAGATAAAGACATAGACATATTAGAAGGACAAATTAGAAAATCAAAAACAAAAAAAGAAAAAATGATGAAAGATGGTTCAATTCGAAATATGGAAGTTCAAAATGATACAGTGGCAGAAATTGCAAATGAAATAATAAAAACATCATATTATGAAATAAAACCTATGACACCAGAAGATGCAGTACTAAAATTACAAGAGAAACCATCACATAATTTCTATACATTTATAAACATAGAAACTGGAAAAGTAAATGTGATACATAAATTAAAAGATGGAAAAAACTATGGATTAGTAGAACCAGAAGCATAATAGAGGGAACCCCCCTCTTTTTAAATAGGTGATAATAAATGAAAACAAGAGAAAAAATAATAATTTCATTGATAGCAATAATATTAGGAATAATCAGCTATGTCTATTTTTTAGATGGATATTATTCAATAGATACAGAATGGATATATACAAGAGGAATTTTTGATTATGCTACAAAAGATGCATATATAAAAAATGGAAGACTTTTTTCAGCAATTATATTTATATTATTTAGTTTTATGAATTTATCAATAAAAAAAATATATATAATCAATCTTTTAGCTTCGATACTTATATCTAGCATATCTGTTGTAAAAATATACAAAATAATAAATAAATATAAAAGTTTAGAAAAAACTTATTTGAAGATAATTGCATTTATGATAAGCTATATTTTTATATTTAATTTTACACAAATAAACATAATGCTATTTATAGACAGTGCCATAATAAATGCAAGTATATTATTTTTAATAAGTTCACTAGAAAAAACAATAATAGAAGAAAAGAAAAAACAGGGATTTTTATATGCACTAATAGCGATTTTTTGCTATCAAGGTACAATTCCAGTATATATAGCAACAGCATTTTTAATTTGTTTATTAAAATACAAAAAAATAAATAAGACATTTTTTAAAGAATTAATCATACCGGCTATTATCATAATATTAGCATGTATACTAAATTTAATAACAATTCTGCTTATACCATATATAACAGAATTAGATTTCACGGAAAGATTACCTATAAATGGAATGATGACAGAATTTTTGTATAACCTACAAAAATTTTATAATATTATATTTGATTGCCAAAATTACTTTCCAAAATATCTATGGCTTATTATATGTTCTTTAACATTAATAATAACATTAATATATGGGGTAAAAACAAAAAAAGAATCGATACCAATAAACTTAATAATCATATTTACAGTATATATTTTAAGTTCTATGATTATGTTACCAATGGTTCCTATAGATAACAGAGTAGAAATAGGAAGAGTATTTATGCCAATTGGAGAAACAATAGCTGGAATCCTAATCTATATCATATGTAATACAGATATATTAGAAAATAAAAAAATATACAAAAATATTATGATAATAATATTATTATTCTATTTTTCATTTAATATATTTAATACAATAAAAATTACAAAAGAACACAAAATTGCAAATAAAATAGACGAAAATTTTGCAAAACAAGTTGAAAAAGAAATAAAAGAAATAGAAGGAGAAGACATTAAAGATTTTAAATATACTATATATTATCTTATAGATGAAAATACAACTGAAAAAAATAAATATAATATAATAACATTTAGAAATTCATTATTATTGAAATGTATGTACACAGAAGCAATGATGGAATTTTACATAGGAAATGGCATAAAACCTAACAAATTAATGTATGATGAAAAAATAATTAAAGAAAATTTTGAAACACAAACTAATAAAGAGTTACAAATAAAAAAAATAGATGAAGTGTATTACATAGTAGTCCATGTATAAAAGGCAGGAAATCAAATCCTGCCTTTATGTATTTACAAAACATAAATATATAAAAACAAAACTCAATTTACTGCCTATTTATTATTGAAATTAAGTTATAAACATAGTTGATTAAAATCAATAATTCAAATTAACATGAAATTACAAACTATTTCATTTGGCTTTCTGCTTGTTGAATCATTTTTCTAACCATGTTACCACCTATTCTACCAGCATCTCTTGAAGATAGGTCACCATTGTATCCGTCTTTTAAAGTAACACCTACTTCTGAAGCTACTTCATATTTAAATTTATCTAATGCTGACATAGCCTCTGGAACTAATTTTTTATTACTGTTGTTTGCCATTATAATTTCACCTCCTGCAAATATAAATTTCCTAGAAAAAAACATTTGCTTTTTCTAATACTAGCATTTGCAATTTGAAAAAAAATAAACAGGAAATTTTTAGAAAAACAAAAACTTAAAATATACAATTAAAAAATTAACTTGACACCGAAAAAACATAAAGTTATAATCATAAAAAGACGAAAAAGAAAAAAATGTAATAAAATGGAGGAAATATGTATAAATTAGTAGCTGTAGACCTAGATGGAACATTATTAAACTCATATGGAGAAGTAACAGAATACACTAAAGAAGTAATAAAAAAAGTGCAACAAAAAGGTTTAAAATTTATAATAGCATCAGGCAGACCAATGGATTCAATAAAATCAATTTCAAAAGATATAGGAGCAGATAAATATTTTATAGCAGGAAATGGAGCTATTATTTATGATACACAAAAACAAGAAATTATATACGAAAAATATATACCAAAACAAAAAGTTTTAGAAATAGCAAAAATATGTGAACAAAATAACATATTTTACAATATATACACAGAAAAAAATGTAATAACACAATATCTAAAATATAATGTATTATATTATTTCAAAGAAAATCTAAAAAAAGAGCCAGATAAAAAAACAAATATAATGGTTGTAAATAATATGTATGAATTTATAAAAAATTCAGAAGAAATGAAATGCATAAAAATAACAATATGTGATGAAAGCAAAATTATATTTAACTCAATAATAAAAAAATTAAAAAACGTAAAAGATATAGAAGTTTTAGATGTATTACATATGTCAAGAAAATTAATAAAACAAGGAACAGAAGATGTAGCAATAGAATACTTCTTTACAGAAATTACATCAAGTGAAGTAGACAAAATAAATGCAATTAAAAACTTAATAAAAATTTTGGGTATTGATATTAAAGAAGTTATAGCAATAGGAGATAATATAAATGACAAAAAAATGATAGAAGAAGCAGGACTCGGAATTTGTATGGGACAAGCTTCTGAAAAAATTAAAGAAGTATCAAAAATTGTAACAGAAGATAATAACAATGATGGTGTAGCAAAGGCTTTAGAAGAAGTAATAGCAAAAAATTAGACAATAAATATTACAAGAATATTACAGAAATATTACAGAAATATGAATTTTTTGTAACAAACAAATAATTTGTTGATTTTACACCATTATTGCTGTAAAATAAATAATAGAGTATAAAGATATGAAGGAGGAATTTGTAATGGTAAGTAATCCAATGCAAAGAAAAGCAAGAGTTTCATTTTTATTAGGAATGTTATTAATGTTAGTAATATTAGGAGCAGTTATAGCACTTCTATTTCTACAACTAAAAAATTATCAAGATGAAGAAGCTGCAGAGAAAGCTGCGAGTGTAGATATATATGTTTTAAATACAGATGTAAAATCAGGACAAATTATAACAAGTGATATGCTATCTAGAAAAACACTATTAAGAACTTTAATACCAGCAGATGCTATAGGAGACCAAACAACACTAGATAACTATTCATTACAAGATAAAGAAGGAAATAGTGTTGTAACACAAACAAATAATGGAGAAGCAACATTATATTTGCAAAAAGATGGAAGAAATATAGAATTGCAACAAGAAGATACAACAGACAGCTATTATATTGAAGAAAATGGACAAAAAGAATATGTAGAATTAAGCACAATACCAGTAGTAGCAAAAGTATCTATGAAACAAAATACAGTTTTAACAAGAGAATTAATAACAAAAGGAAACAACACTATATCAGATGATATTAGAAGACAAGAATATAATGTTATAGTACTACCAACACAACTACAAACAGGAGATTATGTAGATATAAGACTTACACTACCAACAGGACAAGATTATATAGTTGTTTCTAAAAAAGAGGTAACAATACCTACAGTAGATGGAACAGATTCAGCAGAATCAATGTGGATAAATTTATCAGAAGAAGAAATATTAACAATGAGTAGTGCAATAGTAGATGCATTTAGAATTGAAGGATCAAAACTATATGCAACAACATATACAGAACCAGGATTACAAAATGCATCAACACCAACTTATTCAATAAGTGCAGAAGCATATTCATTATTAACAACAGATCCAAATATATTAGAAGAAGCAAAAACAGCATTACGTAATAGATATAATGTAGAACAAAGACAAAATATTAATCAAAATATACAAAACAGTGGAGAAACAGCAAACGAAAATCTAAATACAAAAATGCAAGAAAGCATAACAAAAACATTAGAAGAAAGACAAAAATATCTAGAAGGATTAGCAAGTGAAGCAACTACAGATAATACAACTACTGAATAAAAATAAAACGAAAGAAGGAAAAAAATGGAAAGAATAGGGTTTATAGGGGTATATGATAAAACAGATTTATTAATTAATATTGCAAAAATCTTAACAATGTTAGATAAAAAAGTCTTGTTAATAGATTCTACTGTAACACAAAAAGCAAAATATATAGTACCAACCATAACCCCTACTACTTCTTATGTAACAAACTTTGAAGAAATAGATGTTGCAGTTGGATTCAAAAATATAACACAAATAAAAGAATATTTAGGAATAGAAGAACTAACATATGACATAGCACTAATAGATGTTGACACATCAAAGGAATTGGAAGAATTTGAATTAGCAAATGCCAAAAAGAATTTCTTTGTTACATCTTTTGATGTATATTCTTTAAAAAAAGGATTAGAAATATTTGCAGGATTAAATCACAATCTTAATTTAATAAAAGTACTATTTTCTATAGAAATGTTAAGAGAAGAAGAAGAATATTTAGATTTTTTAGCATCAGACTACAAAATTATATGGAGCGATTATAAAATATATTTTCAAATGGAAAATGGAGACTTATCAGCAATGATGGAAAACCAAAGAACTCAAAGAATAAAATTCAAAAAACTTAGTGCACAATACAAAGATGGACTATTAGTTATAGTCCAACAAATATTAGAGAATGCAAGCGAAGGCTCTATTAGAAAAATAATAAAGAACATAGAAAAAGGAGTATGAAAATGTCAATAATTACTTTTTGGAATTACCAAAATGTAGAAACCGGTAAAACAATGTCATTAGTTGCAACTGCAACTTATATGGCTGTAGAGCATAATGTAAGAACACTAATTGTTTCTACAACAAATAAAAAAGATAAAATAAAAAACTGCTTTCTAAAAGAAGAAAAAAGAAGCAAAATAAATTTGGGGATTTTTGGACCTAATACAAAAACATTTGATACACAAACAGGATTAAAAGGACTAGAAAAAATTGTAAGAAGTGGAAAATTAGAACCAAATGCAGTTACAAATTATACAAAAGTAGTATTTAAAGACAGACTAGAAGTACTTCTAGGAGAAGAAGAAAAAGAAAATGAAACAGAAGTAGAAAAAAATGAATTACTAAAAACATATGAAACATATCCTGATATTATTAGTGCAGCTAATAGCTATTATGACAGGGTATTTGTGGATTTAGACTACAATATACCAAAAGAAATAAGAGACAGAATATTACAAAAATCAGATATAGTAATATTAAGTATAACACAGGGAATGAGTGGACTAGAATTATTAAAACAAAATAAGGCAAATGATCAATTATTAAAATCACCAAAAACACTACTAATAATAGGAAGATATGATAGATATTCAAAATATAATGCAAAAAATATAACAAGATTTTTAAAAGAAAAAAATACCGTACTTACAACACCTTACAATACATTATTTTTTGAAGCATCAGAAGAAGCAAATGTAGCAGATTTGTTTTTAAGCTTAAAAAAATTTAATGACCCAAATGACTATAATGCATTTTTCAGATCAGAGGTAAAAAGAACAACAGAAAATATTATATATAGATTACAAGAGATTCAAGCTAATATATATTAGGAAGGAGTAAATCAAATGACAATTACAAATATTTTACTATCTATTGTTGTACTTGTTGTAGCAGGATTAGCAATATTCCAATACATAAAAAAACAAAAAAATAGAGAAGTAGAAGCTAAAGTCAATGTAGATGACAAAACATACACTCTAGACATGATGAAGGAATTTGTTAAAAAAAGACTTGATGAAATTACAAAAGTCAATTTATATGATATAGGACTTTCAGAAGAAGAACTAAAAAGAAGAAAAAATAAAAAATATGAATTAAAAAAGGCTTTAAAAGGATGTACATATGGAGATGTAAATGATAAAAAATATGTAAAAGAATTAATATATGATTTACTTGCAACAGAATATGGAGTTGATGAAACAAATGTATCACAAGCAATTCCTTTTGACACTCCTTCATTACTTACAGCACAAGATAAATTTGACATATTAATATATGTATATAAAAAAGATTTTGGATATGAAGCACTAACAGAAATGATAAAAAAATATAATTTAGCTGAACTAAAATATGTAGAAGGAGAAGCAAAACCTTCATATGTAATCACATCACAAGAAATAGAAGATATATACGAAAAAGAAAATATTCAACTAAATTTCCAAGATAAATTATCTGTAATAGTACAAAGAATATATCAACATTACAAAGGATATAGTTCAATAGACGAAATAAGAGATATGAATATAGATGGAGTATCAGGAGGAGTTTCAGGTTTGCCTGAAAGCTTTTTAAGCCAAGTTGCACAAACAGCGGGGGGAGACTATTTAAATCAAGTTGCAGAACACAAAGTCCCAAGAGCTTGTGACAGTATTTGGATATTTTTCCAGGGTAAATCAATACGTTTAGCATTTTTATCTTTTGGAACAGAGGCAGAACTAAAAAGAGTATGTCAAAACATATACAAATACAACAATCCAGGACAATTATCAGATACAAATGGATATAAAATTAATGAAATGAAAGATGGATCACGTGTAGTTGTTGTAAGACCTAGCTTCTCAGAAACATGGGCATTTTTCGTAAGAAAATTTGACGTAAAACGTTCTACACTAGAGCAATGGTTTAAAGGAGAACCAGGTTCATCAGAATCAATAGAACTACTAAAATTTCTAGTAAAGGGAGCAAGAATCGTATCTATTACAGGTGAGCAAGGTTGTGGTAAAACAACAATGCTTATGGGAATGATAGAAAACATATATGAAACGATGAACATAAGGGTTCAAGAAACAGCATTTGAGCTTCACTTAAGAAAAATATATCCAACAAGAAACATATTAACATTTAGAGAAACAGATACAATATCTGGACAAGAAGGTTTGGACGTTCAGAAAAAAACAGATGGTTCTGTAAACATCATCCGGAGAGGTTGCAACTGACCCCGTAGCATCATGGATGATACAAGCAGCACAGGTAGCATCTAAATTTACATTATTCACACACCATGCAAAAACATTTCCTAACTTAGTAACAGCACTTAGAAACTCAATGTTAAGAGCAGGAGTATTTAAAAATGAAAAAACAGCAGAAGAACAAGTAGTACAAGTATTAAATTTTGATATACACTTACAAAAGAACTTTAAAGGTAAAAGATATGTAGAAAGAATCACAGAATGTATACCAATTGAAAGTAAAAATGAATATACATATGACCATAGAAAAGAAAAGACACTAGAAGGAAAATTTGACAAATTCTTTGATAATGCTACACAATATTTTACAAAAACAACAGATAAAGAATTATATACATACAGAAATATACTAGAATATGTTGATGGAGAATATATCATAACAAACCCAATAACAGAACACAATATTAAAGAAATGCGTGAAAATATGGATGATGTAGACAGAGCAGAATTTGATAAATTTATAGAAAAATATTGGGGAAATAGAGAACCTGAAATGGTATCAGTATCAGCAGAAGGACAATCAAGAAGAGGAAGAAAACCAAAAGAAATTTAAAAAGCATGGAGGTGAAATACAAGTGTCAAATCAGATTATTTTTATCATAATGGGAATAGCAGGAGGATTCTTTGTTATAATTGTATTACTATATTTATTAATGAGAAAGAAAATGCAAAAATCTGATTATAAAAGAATAAGAGACTTACGAAAAGGCACAAAAGCAAGCAATTTCTCAATGGAAGTTTTATATCAAAAACTATATGTAGCATATATTAGAATACCATATATAAAAAGATATATATTAAAACTAAGAAGAAGACTAGAAATAATTAATATAGATGATGAATATAACACAAGAAAAGATGCTGCTAAAATTATGACTAAGGCACTTGCTATATTAATACCAGTAATCATAATAACAATAGTAATAACACACTCAAATTATATACTAATGGTTACATTATTATTATTTGAATTATTTATGACAGATTCATTAATAGATGGTTCAGTAGATAAGTTAGATGATAATTTACTAAAACAGCAAATAGATTTTTTCTCTGAAATACGCCATGCTTATCATGAATTTAATATGGTAGAAGAAGCAATATATCAAGTTTCACAAGATGACGAAAAAGACGTTTCTAGACAAGGGGAAAAGATATATGACATATTAATTGCAGATGACCCAGAAACAGAACTTGAAAAATATTATGATATTGCACCAAATAGTTTTCTAAAAGAATTTGCAGGACTTTCATACTTAACAAAAGAATTTGGAGATAGAAAAGTAGATGGAGCATCATTATATTTAAAAAATGTTGATAATATAACACAAGAAATGCAATTAGAAATATTAAAAAGAGATAAATTAAACTATGTATTCCAAAGTTTATCAGTAATTTCAATTGTACCAGTATTATTATTAGAACCACTAAAAAGTTGGGCAATTTCAAACTTCTCATTTGTAGAAAGCTGGTATGTAGGAAAACCAGGAACAATAGTACAGATTCTAATATTATTACTAACATTTATTTGTTATATATTAGTTAGAAAATTAAAAGATAATGGATCAACAAATGCAAATACACATAATACCGAGAATCCATGGCAAGCAAAAGTATATAAAAACAAAATAGGCAAAAAAATTGTAAATTTAGCAATGCCTAAAGAGGGCTCAAGAGAATATAGAAAAGTACAAAAATTGCTTAAAGATTCTGCATCACACCTTAAAATGGAATGGCTCTATGTAAATAGAATAGTGGCAATGATAGCAGTCTTTGTTATATCTATAGTAGTATTTATACAATTACATAAAGTAGCTGTTGATTATGTATATACAGAACCGACAACAGATTATGACTTAATAGGTGGATTAACAGACAGACAAAAAGCAGAAGCGATGGAAGTAACAAGACAGGATAATACATTTTTGGATAAGTTTAAAGGAAAAATAGACACAACAGAAGAGGACATAGAAAAAGAAGTAAGAAGATCAGATTTTTACGAAGAAGCAACAGACGATGAAATAACAATTGCAGTAGAAAGAATATACGAAAAATTACAAACTGTAAATAGTGAGTATATGAAATGGTTTGAGATATTATTAGCATTTGTATTTGCAATTGCGGGATATATGTCACCAATTTGGATATTATTCTTCCAATTAAAGATGAGGCAACTAGAAATGGAAGATGAAGTTATGCAATTCCAAACAATTATACTTATGCTTATGCGTATAGAAAGAGTTAATGTTGAAATTATACTAGAATGGCTTGAAAGATATTCTAATATATTCCATGATCCAATAACGAAATGTGTAAATAACTATGAAGCAGGACCATGGGAATCACTAGAAGAATTAAAAAATGATATCACATATGAACCACTTATTAGAATTGTAGAAAGTTTACAAGCAGCAGTAGAAAAAATACCAATAAAAGATGCATTTGATGAATTAGACTCAGAAAGAGATTATTATAGAGAAAAGAGAAAAGAATCAAATGAAAGACTAATAAAAAGAAAAGGTATGATAGGAAAAGGAATAGGTTTTGCACCAATGGTATCTCTATTTGTTTTATACTTAATAATACCTTTAGTATTTATAGGACTTACAAGTATGTCTAGCTCATTTGCATCAATGACAGCATAAACATAAAATAGCTCAAACATTGTTTTGTAAGAAAGGAATTAAACATGGAAAATGCAACAAAAGCATTAATAATGGCAGGAGGACTACTAATAGCAATATTAGTATTAGGATTACTAGTTGTAGGATATAGAAACATTTCTGATTATCAACAAAGTGCTACCAATTTAAAAAAAGATCAACAATTATCAACATTTAATAATGGATTCACACAATATGTTAGAGATGATTTAGTTGGAACAGATGTAATTTCTCTTGTAAATAAAGTATTTGACTATAACCAAAAAACAGGAGGAGTTGGAGAAATAGATTATAGCTACAAAATTACACTAAAAATAAATATGCATAATTTTAAAGACAAATATTTAACAAATTATATTACACAATCATCATATACAATTAATCAAGATTCTACGGACTCTGACGGATTTTTAAAACTATTAAAAGAGATGAGAAAACTAGAAGATGACTATGGAAGAAAAGAACTAAGAGAATTGTATTCTAACATAGAATCTTTAAAAACATATTATGATGAGGGTGATACCACAAATGGATTATCAATAAAAGATGTAATAGGAAAAAACATACCAGCTCTTGAAACACAATTTTCTAGTGGAGATTTTACATCACTTGAAAAACACACAGAATATACAGAGTTCAAATCATCAACATTTGCCATAAAAAATGAACCAACATATCATGATGCAAATGGACAGATAAAAAGTATGGTAGTTGATTTTGTAAAATAATATAGGTGAAAGTTTAAAACATAATTATAATTTTTTCAGACTAATTTGTGCCATGAGAAAGGAATGTGGTGAATTTTGGAAAACGCATCAAAAGCATTAATAATGGCAGGAGGAGTCCTAATAGCAATATTAATTATAAGTTTTGGAGTATATATATTTATAACATATGGACAAACTTCAAAAGAAATAGCACAAAGAACAGAAGAACAACAAATTCAGAATTTTAATGCCACATATACAACATACTTAGACAGAAAAGATCTAACTATATATGATATTAGGACAGTTGTAAACTCTGCTAAAGAAAATAATTCAAAATACACAGATAATGATGGAAACATAATAGAAGAATACAAAATTATTGTAAAATTAAATAATGTAGAACTTCAAAATAAAAATGATGACTATATGAATAACCTAACAGAGCAAGATAGAAATGCCATAGTAAATGGATCAGCAAGTTTACCAACATATACATGCACAAAAATTTTAACAGAAAATGAAAATGGAAGAGTTAGCCAGGTGTTTTTTACAAAAAATACATAAAATAGTATTGAAAAAGAAAGTATGTAATGTTATAATATAAAGAGGGGAAACATGAAGAAATTTGTCGTATTTTTAATTTTTGTAATAATAATTGTATGTGGAATTAGTTATTCTTATATAGTAAACAAAGCAAATTATAATAATGCAAAAAGAGAAAACCAACAATTCAAAGATTACTATGAAAAAGAAGTATATGGAGCAGATGTAGCAACAATCATAAATAAAGCTGTAGATTCTAATACAAAAAACAACATAGAAAAAGATGAAAAAGGATTTTACATAGAAAATCAAACAAATTCCATAAAAATATATATAAAAATGAAAGATATAGAAGAAACATATCCTATGGAATTAATAGTAAATAGTGGTATAGAAAAATTTTTAGAATACTATAATAAAATACAATTTAAATGTACAAAAATTGAATATCATAAAAAAAATACCCAAAATGTAAAGAGTATGTTATTTGAACAAATAACATCATAAAAAAGTTATTAAAATTATTTACTACCAAAGAATAGTAAATTTATACAATAAAAAAACAAAGGAGGAATTAATTATGGAGAATGCATCAAAAGCATTAATCATAGCAGGTGCAATATTACTTGCAATATTATTAATATCTTTAGGAATAATGATATTTACACAGGCACAAGATACAGTAACAAACAGTGGAATGTCAGAAGCAGAATTACAATCATTTAACTCAAAATTCTTAAAATATGAGGGAAATATGAAAGGAACAATGGTAAAATCATTAATCCAAGAAGTAAGTTCAAATAATGGAAATGAAAATAACGCAGAAAGAAAAGTTACATTAAATGGAGCAACATTTCCAAAAACAAGTCAAATTGAAAACAATAAAACTTATAATGTTGTAATGACATATGGATCAGATGGTAGAATAAATGTAATAACAGTATATGAAGGAAAAGACAACACTACTACACAAGCAACTGTAAGCTAAAATTATAAGAATTAAAAATTTGATAAATAGGAGGAATTAATTATGGAGAATGCGTCAAAAGCATTAATCATAGCAGGTGCAATATTACTTGCAATATTACTAATATCTTTAGGTATAATGATATTTACACAAGCACAAGATACAGTAACAAACAGTGGAATGTCAGAAGCAGAAATACAATCATTTAACTCAAAATTCACAAAATATGAAGGTAAAATGAAAGGAACAATGGTAAAATCATTAGTTCAAGAAGTATTATCAAATAACGGAAATGAAAATAATGCTGAAAGAAAAATAAAAATGAAGGGAACAGATATTGGATGTGCAAACTATTCAGAAACACCAACAACATCTGGAATAAAAAACAATAAGACATATACAGTAAAAATGGAATATGCTACAACAGGAGGCTCAGATACTTCATCAGGAAGAATTTATCAAATTACAGTAGATTAAAAATATAATACAAAAGAAAGGTGGTAATACTAATGGAAAATGCAGTAGATGCATTAAAAATGGCAGGATCAGTATTATTATTTGTAATAGGTCTATCAGTTAGTATTGTTGCCTTTTCTCAAGTTAGACAAGTAGCAGACACAATAATATCATACAGAGATAGAGAAACAGTATATATAGATGGAAATTTATATTATGACACAAATACATCAGAAAGATCAGTTGGACTAGAAACAATATTACCAACATTACAAAGAGTATATAGTGAAAACTATAGAATCGTTTTTGAAGGACTAGAAGGACCAATATATACAAAAATAACAGGTGGAGAAGAAGACAGATATATGTTAGACATGGATAATGAAACAGATATTTTAAATGGAGGCTCAGATGGAATAAAAGCATTTTATGCAGGAGTTATATATGGGCAAGACACTGGACCTGGATCACTTTTTGAATCATTGTATATAAAAAATAGAAAAATTCGATTACCAAGTACATCACTATACAGCAAATTAAAAAAAGCATTAGATGAAGGAAAAACAATTAAAGAATATTCAGGAGTATATTATATAGATGATGTACAAAAAGAAGCAGATGATGGAACAGAAGAAAACGAAACAGAAACAGAAGAAGTACCAGATATAAACAAGACGAAAAAAAGAGTAATAACATATAAAATAATATAGAAAAAAAATTAAAAGGAGGAATATGGATATGCCAGAATCATTTATGACAGTGTCATTGATAGTATTAGTAGGAATAGTGATGTTCGTATTTCCACTTATGACAATGGCAGATCGAGCAGATGACGTCTCACAACTAACAGTAGAAACAGCTACAACAGACTTCGCTGACGAAATCCGATCTACAGGTAAAATTACACCAGAAGAATATAATAGTTTTGTACAAACCATAAATTCTACAGGAAATTTATATGATGTAGAAATACAAGTAATGGTATTAGACGAAAACCCAGGCAAAAAAACTGTACAGGTGGAAAGAGAAAAAATAGGTGAAAATGTATATTATTCTGTATATACCTCACAAATATTAGATGTTATTGCACCTGAAACTGGTACACCAAAACCATATAAATTAAAAGAAGGGGATAGAATATCTGTTAAAGTAAAAAATACAAGTCAAACATTAGCACAACAGTTAAAAAACTTCTTCTATACAGTTATAGGAAATGATACATATACAATTGCAGCACAAAGTGCAGGAATTGTATCAACTACTGGAAATTAAATCTTAGGATATAATGTAGCTTGTAATTTTAATTACAGGCTTTTAAATTTATAAACAAAGGAAAGAAAATTATGAAATTACAACATTTAGCAGTTATATTTATTTTAATAGTTTTACCAATAGCATTAATATTAGGGTCATATATTGGAGGAAAAATGCAAACATTAAGCTTGCAAATATCATATGATAATAAACTATATAATGCTACATATGACGCTGTAAAGGCATTTCAATTAAATACAATACATAGTGGAGAATCAAATATTGTTGATTCCAAACTAAGAGATATAGAAGCATCTGTAACAACATTTTATACATCATTACAAACAAATTTTGAAATGAGTGGATATCATGTTACAAGCTTAAATAATTATGTACCAGCAGTTGTATTTACACTTTATGATGGATACTACATATATACTCCATACAAAAATACAATCGATAGCGAAACAGCAGATAAATTAAGTAGTAGTACATCATATAAACCTGATGAAATGATAGAACAAATAAAACCATATGTATATTATAGTTGTAGATATAAAAAAGGAAGTATAGATGTAGTTATAACATATAGTTTAGATAGTTATGTATCAATAAAAGGATATAATTCAAGTGGAAACTATATAAATCTTAGTGGATATTTATTAACAGATGTAAAAAAAGAAGGGGATATATATAAATACAATAATGTTGAAATTGAACCAAATGAAACACTAAAAGAACAGGTTATTGTAGAAGGAGAATTAAAAACATTATCTTTTAGAAAAATAAATGGTACAAAATATTATTATGACAATGGAGAAGTATTTACACTTACAAATAAAGGTGAAAAGCAAATACAATATAATATGAAAAGAGAAGACATAGAAAATAATAATAGTGCTAGTCTATATTATGAACAAGCTTTACAATTAAAAGAAGCAATACAATCAAATGGACTATCAAATTTAAAAACAACAGATGCGGTTAATGAAAATGGTGAGTATTATACAAGCCTAGCAGATGGAGAAACAGAAAAAAATCTATATGGAACAACAGGTATTAATATATTTGGAGAATTAAATGGCGGAACATATAAAATTGAAGACACAAATTCAAATTTCTATGCACACAAAATGGATGTAATAAAACACTCAATAGAAAGAAACTTAGCAATTGTAATCAAAAACTTTCAATCAACATCAACATATGGATTTGCAATGCCAAAACTTAAAGATACAGAATGGGATCAAATAGCACAAAATACATCTGTAATCACATTTTTACAAGGACTAAATATTGGAGAGAAAATATATAATGGATATAGCATAGTAACAAACAATAAAAATAAAGAATTTGTCTCAGAAGATTCAATATATATGGTAACAAGTGATAATACATACCACAGAATAAAAGATAGTGATTTATTAGGTGCAACAAATGTAAAAGGATATTTTAACATAGACTTTGAATCAAAGGCTGGAATAATATCAAATATAACAAATTACTATTATCCACAAGAAGCATTAGGATGTTACCATAGTATTGTAAATTTAGACAATATGCAAGAAAAAACATTATCTGAGATTTTAAGTGGTAACACAACACTTGCAAAAGCATATTATACAGCACTAGCACGTGAAAGATATAGTATATACAGAATCGAAAATTGGAGCTACTAAAAAAATATATATATATAAAGTTTAAAAAAGTGAAGATTTTTAAAATTTTCACTTTTTTTATGTATTTAATTTTTTTAAAAGAGGAATAATAAAAATGGTGATATTATGAAAAAAATTACAAAAATTATACTAATTATACTAACTTTATTTACACTTGTAACAATTTATAGCTATATCTTAGTAATTGATAACCTTCCAAACACAATAACAATATTTGAAGGAGAAGAAATAAAGTTAAATATGTTACTAGGGTTTAAAATAAATAAACAAGAATTAGAAAAAACAATAGAGACATCAAGTAACGTAGAAAATACAACAATAGGAAGCACAAATTTAAAAATAAGTTTACTAAATAAAAAAGTTAAAGATATAAAAGTGGATGTTTTACCAAAAACAAAAGTTATACCAGTAGGAAGTGTAGCAGGTGTAAAATTATATACAAGTGGAGTCTTAGTAGTTGGAATGTCAGAGATAGAAGGAATAGATGAAAAAATATATAAACCATATGAAAAAACGGAAATTAAAGAAGGGGACACAATAATTAGTGTAAATAATATTCAAATAAATTCAACAGATGATTTAATAACACAAGTAAACAGTTCTAATGGAAATACATTAAAGCTACAATATATACATGACGAAAAAACTTTAGAATGTAGTATAAAACCAATAAAAACATCAAAAACAGAATATAAATTAGGTTTGTGGGTAAGAGATAGTGCAGCAGGTATTCGGAACAGTTACATTTTATGATGCAAATAGTGGAGGTTTTGCAGCATTAGGACATGGATTATTAGATATAGATACAGAACAATTAATTCACCTATCTTCAGGAGAATTTGTAACAACAAATATATTAAATATAAATAAGGGAGAAAAAGGAAATCCAGGAAGAATACAAGGTAGCCTAGAAAACCAAGAAGAAATAGGAGTAATAACTCAAAATACAGGATTTGGTATATATGGAAATGTAACAAATCTATCTAGTATACAAATAAATAAATCAAATGAAATGGAAGTAGCCTTAAGAGATGAAATTGAAACTGGAAAAGCAGAAATATGGTGTAGTTTAGAAAATGGAAAAATAGAGAAATATGACATAGAAATCCAAAAAATATATAAGGATAATAATTATGACAATAAGAGTATGAAAGTTAAAGTTACAGATAAAAAATTGATAGAAAAAACAGGTGGAATTATACAGGGAATGAGTGGATCCCCTATAATACAAAATGGAAAATTTGTAGGAGCATTAACACATGTTTTAGTAAATGAACCTTTAGAAGGTTATGCTGTTTTTGGAGATATTATGGTAAAACAAATGTATAAAGTAAATTAAAAATATAAAATTACAATTTTAAATAAAAATTTATTTCAAGCCAGTAATATTATTAAAAATATTATTGGCTTGAAATAATTTTATGATTCTTTATTATCTAAAAGCATTGGACCAATTTCAGTAACAGAACCAGCACCTAAAGTTAAAACAATATCATCTTTTTGAACGTTATTTTTTAAATAAGATACACAACTTTCAAAATCAGGAATATATATAGCATTTTTTCCTTTTTGAACAATCTTATCAACTAAATCTTTTGAAGAAATATTAAAAACATTTTTTTCCCTTGCAGCATAAATATCAAGAACAATAATATTATCAAAATTTAGAAGAGAAGAAGCAAAGTCATCTAATAAAGCCTTAGTTCTACTATAAGTATGTGGTTGAAAAACAACCCAAGATTTATTATATTTTTTATTTTTTAAAGAATTTGATGTTGCAACAATTTCTGTAGGATGATGTCCATAATCATCATAAACCATTGCACCATTAAATGTTCCTTTAAATTCAAATCTTCTATTAGCTCCAGTAAACATAGATAAAGCAGACTTTATACATTTTTTATCAATTAAATATTTATCACATATAGAAATACAAGCCAAGCTATTTAAAACATTATGCCTTCCGTGGTACATAAAGCTTAAAATGTTCATAAAAAGCATTATTTTTGTAAACATCAAATTCAGCAAAACCATCATTATCATAAATAATATTATCAGCATAAAAATCTACATCATGATTTATAATTCCATATGTAATACAAATTGCATTTGTATATTTTTTTAAATCCAAACAATTTTTATCATCACCATTTAAAATTAAAATGCCATCATTTGGTAATAACTTAACATATTTAATAAAAGCATTTTTAATATTATCAAAAGTTTTAAAATAGTCAAGATGATCATTATCAATATTTAAAATAATTTCAGCTTTTGGACTAAATTTTAAAAAACTCTCAACATATTCACAAGCCTCAATTATAAAATGTTCACTATTACCAACTCTGTAATTACCATCTAACTGTTTTAAATAAGCACCAACTTGTATACTAGGATCTAAATTTCCTTGAATAAAACATAAGGAAACCATAGAAGTTGTTGTTGTTTTACCATGAGTACCAGAAATACAAATAGTATCTCCAAAACATCGAGTTAATTCACCCAAAAAGTCAGCTCTTTCAATAGTTGGAATATTGCATTTATGAGCTTCTAACATTTCAGGATCATCTTGCTTAATAGCAGCAGAATATACCACAACATCAGAATTTCTTACATAATCTAAGTTATGGCCAATCGCTACAGGTATACCTAATTTATTCAATTTATCAGTTACTCTTGATTGAACCCAATCAGAACCGGTAATATTAAATCCCCAATTCTTCAAAATAGTTGCAATTCCGCTCATGCTAACTCCACCAATTCCAATCATATGTATATTTTTATATTTTTTTATATCATTAATTTGTGGCATATATAACACTCTCCCTTTTTATAACATAATGATTATATAATTTTTTTACTTAATTTTCAAGTTTTTTTGAATTTAAGTTTAGAAAAATTCATTATATAGGAAACTATAGAAATATATATTCTAAAAAAATAAAAATATTCTTTATATCATAATAGGTAAAAAAAATGTAAAAAAAGAAGGAAAAAACAAATTTTTATAGAATAATATAAATGTACATATAAATTTACTTATGTGCAAAATTTATAACTTAAGGAAGGACGGTGCACCATAATGCAAATAACAGACGTACGTTTAAGAAAAGTAAATTCTGAAAACAGAATGAGAGCAGTAGCATCTGTTACATTTGATAACGAATTCGCAGTACATGATATCAAAGTTATCGAAAGCCAAAATGGATTATTCATTGCTATGCCAAGCAGAAAAACTCCAAACGGAGAATTCAAAGATATAGCACATCCAATTAATCCAGAAACAAGAGAGAAGATTCAAAAAGCTATTTTAGAAGCTTATGAAGCTCCAGAAGCAGATGAAAAACCTGCTGAATAATATAATAAAAATTCGGAAAGCCATTTTAATAAGTTTATACTTTTTATTTGACTTTCCGTTTTTCCTATAGAACAAATCAGAAAGTCTTATAATTTTGCAATAATTTGACTTTCCATTAATAAAAACGACATTTTTAAAATGTCGTTTTTTAAATCCATTCACCATATTTTTTAATATAAACCTTTTTAGCAAATAATGCTACAATACAATACAAAATAGGAACTCCAATTATTATAGTTAAATATATAAAAGGTATCTTAACAAGACCAATTATTTGTCCTAAAATAGTGTATGGGACAAGAATTGCAATTAAACTCAATAATATAGAAGATGCATAAACTAATTTATTAGCATTACTTTGTACAAAAGGTATTTTGGCAGTTCTTATTACATGCATACCAACTAAATTTGATACAACACCATATGAAAACCAAACAGTTTGAAATGTAGAAGCATCTCTAATACCAAATATAAACCACATAGAAGCAAATACAATCATATCAAAACAAGAACTAAGAGGTCCCATAAACAACATAAAATGTTTTAAGCTTTTTAAATCCCACTTTTTAGGTTTTTGCAAATATTCACTATCAACATTATCAAATGGTAAAGTTAGTTGACCAAAATCATATAGCAAACTCTGAACAAGTAATTGAATAGGTGTGATAGGTAAAAATGGGAATAAAATACTTGCAATAATAACAGAAGAAACTTCCCCAAAATTAAAGCTTACAGCCATTTTTATATATTTTAACAAATTAGCAAAAGTACGTCTTCCTTCAGTTACACCATCTAAAAGTACATGCAAATCTTTCTCAAGTAATATAATATCAGCAGATTCCTTAGCAACATCTACTGCTGTATCAACAGAAATACCAACATCTGAATTAGTAAGAGAAGGACTATCATTTATACCATCACCCATATAACCTACAACATTACCACTATCCTTTAAAAGCCTTACAATTCTAGCCTTTTGCACAGGTGATAGTTTCGCAAATATATTGGTTTTTCGTAAAATTCTCAAAACAGCTGCATCAGAAAGTCTATCTATTTCATATCCTAACACAATTTTTTTAGAATTAATACCAACTTTATTACAAATACATCTAGTAACTTCTGCGTTATCACCAGTTAAAACAATTACACGAATTCCATATTTATTAAGCTTTTCAATTGAAGATTTTGCACTTTCCTTAGGAGGATCCAAAAATCCAATAAATCCAATCAAAACCATATTTTTTTCAAGACTAACATCAAATGTTTTATTAACACCTAAGTCATTTTTTTGGCAAACTGCAATTACACGTAAGCCATCTTCATTTAATTTTTTACTAATTTTTCTTATATTTTCTTTAATTTCCTTGGTAATAGGTGAAACTTGACCTTTATAATCTACCATAGTACAAATATTTAGAATTTCCTCAACAGCACCTTTTGTTATCATCTGAGTTTTTGAACCATCAGAAACTATAACAGAAAGCATTCTACGTGAAAAATCAAAAGGAATTTCATCTACTTTTTTATATTTTTCTGTATAAATACTCATATCATTTTCTAATCCACGTTTTATAACTGCTTCATCAATATTACCTTTTAAACCAGTTTGAAAATAGGAATTCAAAAACGCATGTTTTAATACTCTTAAATCCTCGTCACCATTTATATCAAGATATTTTTCTAAAACGATTTTATCTTCTGTTAAAGTCCCAGTTTTATCAGTACATAAAATATTCATAGCTCCAAAACTTTGTATAGAATCTAAAGATTTAACAATAGTTTTCTTTTTAGACATTCTAACAGCACCTTTAGATAAACTTGATGACAATATTACTGGTAGTAAAAGAGGAGTAATACCAATTGCAATAGCAACAGCAAAAGTAAAAGCTAAAACTAAATCATGTTTAGCAACATTTAGTAAAAAAACTATAGGTATTAATATAAGCATAAATTTAATTAATAATTTACTAATACTTTGAATACCTTTTTGAAAAGCAGATTGAGGTTTTCTAGTAATAGTATGAGCAATTTTACCAAAATAAGTTGAGTCAGCTGTTTTAATTACAATACCTTTAGCAGTACCACTTATTACATTAGTACCCATAAAACAAATTGTATCTAAATCTGTTATACTCTCAATTTCATCATAAGTAATTTCAGAAGTAGAAACTTTTTTAACTGCATCTGATTCACCTGTTAAAGAAGATTGACCAACATATAAATCTTTTGATTCAATTATCCTTAAATCAGCAGGTATCATACTACCAGCATTTAAAGAAACAACATCTCCCAATGTGATATCTTTTATAGGAATATCAGTCTGTTTACCATCACGTAAAACAGTAGTAGATGTTGCTACAAGTTCTTTAAGCTTTTCAGCAGCTTTATTAGAACGATATTCTTCAAAAAAATCTAATAAAGTACTAACAAGAACTAGAACAATAATAACAATTATATTTGCATAACTAGGTGTTTCAGGTAAATATACATCTGTGTAAAACAGTATAATCGTTATACCAAGAAGAATACTATTAAATGGACTAAATAAACTCTCAAAGAAATAATGATACCATTTTTTAGGCTTAGCTTGAGTAACTTCATTTAGACCATATTTTTGAATATTTTCAGATGCTTGCTTACTAGATAATCCACCTTCTGAAATATTGTAATGTTCTAAAAAGTCAACTTTACTTAATATGCACTCATTTCCATACATCTTTTTGATATTTAAATCATCTTTTTGTTGTTGCAAAATTATCATCTCCATTTCTTTTGTAATAGCAATATTATTATAACACTAAATCAAAATTTTACAACAACTTTTCTAAAATTTGTACAGCATTAGAAGCGGCACCTTTACGTAAATTATCTCCAACACACCAAATATTCAAGCCACTTTTAATACTAAAATCTCTACGAATTCTGCCAACTAAAATTTCATCACCACCATCTGCCTTTGTAGCAAGAGGATAATAATTTTTAGAAGGGTTATCAACAACAATAATACCAGGAGATTTTTCCAAAAGTTTAAAAACATCATATATATCAAATTCTTTTTCAAATTCAATATTAATACTTTCAGAATGGCAATTTCTAACAGGAACTCTCACAGTTGTGGCAGTTATGGGAAGATTAGGTTTATCTAATATTTTTCTAGTTTCATCAATCATTTTATGCTCTTCTTTTGTATAACCATCTTCTAAAAAAACATCTATATGAGGAATACAATTATTAAAAATAGGATATGGGAATTTTTTAGGAGGCTCACCTTTTATGCCACTTTCTAAGTCAAGAATACCCTGTCTGCCAGCACCTGAAACAGCTTGATATGTAGAATATACAATCCTTTTAATATTATATTTTATATCCAATGGTTTTAAAGGTATAACAGCTTGAATTGTTGAACAATTTGGATTCGCTATAATCCCACTATTTTCAAAAATTTTTTCAGGATTTACTTCAGGAACAACTAATGGTACTTTAGGATCCATACGAAACACACTACTATTATCAATTACAGTACAACCATTTTTTACAGCAATTGGAATATATTTTTTAGATACTTCACCACCAGCACAAAATATTGCATAATCAAATTTAGAATTAAATGAATTTTCTGTTAATTCACAAATAACATAAGATTGACCCAAAAACTCCAATTTAGAACCGGCAGACTTTTTAGAAGAAAAAAGAGTGTATGAGCAATTTTTAAAATTTTTTTCTTCTAAAATTTTTAGTACTGTTCTGCCAACTAATCCAGTACTACCAACAATAGCTATTTTATAACTTGTTTTCATGATTTAACCATTCCTTTCTCAGAAAGTATATTAAAAATAGAATTATACTTATAAAATAAGTATATGCATTATTTTTGAATTTGTGAAGGAAGAAAAATAATTCTACAGTTACAAAACATACCAAAAATAATTGTGTTACTATAGCAAAGATACAAAGGTAATTATAAATTAAAGCTAAGGGACTTTTTAGTTAGTAATAAAAATTCTTGCTATTTTTATTTATATATAGTAAAATATAAAAGAAGTTAGGAAGGTGATTAAAAATGAAAAAATTACCATATGGAATAAGTGATTATGAGAGATTAATAGAAAATGAATATTATTATGTAGATAAAACAATGTATATAGAAAAACTAGAAAATTTAGCAGAACCATATATAATGTTTTTACGACCAAGAAAATTTGGAAAAACATTATTTACAAGCACATTAGAAAATTATTATGATATAAAAAAGTCAGAGAAGTTTGAAAAGCTATATGGAGAAACATATATAGGAAAAAAACCAACAAAATTAAAAAATAGTTATCATATATTAAAATTTAATTTTTCAGGAATAGATACAACAAATAATGAAACAATAATAAATGGATTTAAAGAAAAAGTTGCAATTTCAATAGAAGGATTTGTAAAAAACTACAATTTAGATTTTTATGTTAATTTAAATTTAACAGCAGAAGGATTATTAAGAAGTCTAATAGAAGCATTCAAAATACAAAAAGCGGGAGAAAAAATATATGTAATAATAGATGAATATGACCATTTTGCAAATGAACTACTAGGATTTAATACAGAACAATTTAAAAATTTAGTATCTAAAAATGGAAAAGTAAGAAAATGGTATGAGATATTAAAAGAAGGAACAGAAAGTGTAATAGATAGAATATTCATAACAGGAGTAGCCCCAATAACATTAGATAGTCTAACATCAGGGTTTAACATAAGCTCAGATAAAACCTAAAATGAAGAATTCAATGAATACAAAAAAATAGAAGAAATAACAATAGAAAGAAATATTGCAGAAGAAATATATTTAATATACTAAGATTAATCATGTATTAAAAATATAGACATAAAAAGTAAAAAAGGACACAAATTTTTGTGTCCTTAAAAACGAAAAAAATTCTTAATTTTTCAAAAAATTCAAAAAAAAGTTGCATAATTTTAACAAACATAGTATAATAAAAAAAGAGTACAATATAAATTAATAAGAAAAATAATAAAGAGAGGTAAAAAATATGGAATATCTATATATTCTTAGAGAAGCATTAGTATGGATAGTAACAATCTTTTGGTTATATCAATTACTAATAAGTATATGTTCTCTAATAAAATTAAAAGATAAACCACTAAAAGTAGTAAAAGACCACAAATTTATGGCAATAATTCCAGCACATAACGAAGAAACAGTTATTGGAAACTTAATAGAAAGCCTAAAAAATCAAAACTACAACAAAGAACTTTATGATATATATGTAATAGCAGATAACTGTACAGACAATACAAAAAAAGTTGCAGAAAAAGCTGGAGCAATAGTATATGAAAGATTTGACAATGAAAAACAAACAAAAGGATATGCACTAGACTGGTTTTTGCAACAAAAAATCAAAGAAAATGCAGATTATGATGCTGTATTAGTTTTTGATGCAGACAATATAGTAGATAAAAATTTTATAAAAAATATGAATAAAAAACTATGTCAAGGAGAAGAAGTAGTTCAAGGATATAGAGATATAAAAAATCCTACAGACAGTTGGGTATCAGCAGGATATGCTATATTTTATTGGACAATGCACCGTTTTTACCATTTAGCAAGATATAATATTGGACTTTCACCATTATTAAATGGAACAGGATTTATGGTAAAATTTGATATATTAAAACCACAAGGATGGAAAACAGTAACACTTACAGAAGACATAGAGTTTTCATTACAAAGAATAATAAAAGGAAAAAAATTAGGATGGGCAACAGATGCTATAGTATATGATGAACAACCAGTAGGATTTAAACAAAGCTGGTCACAAAGAAGTAGATGGACAGTAGGACATATACAATGTATAGGAGAATATACTAAAAAATTAATATTAGCAGTAAAAAAATATAAAACTGTTATGAATATAGATGGTTTCTTATATATTATAGGAAGTATACCAATGTTTATATTAACACTACTATTATTATTTACAAACTTCTTAATGTATGCAGGAAACAGCATTACACAATTAGACTTAATAATAAATATAGCAAGATATTTAGTACCAACATTTTTATTCCCAATATTTACAGGAGCATTTGTTATGTGGCTAGATAAAAGACCAATTAAACCAATGTTAAAAGGATTATTATGTTATCCAATATTTATGGGGTCTTGGCTAATTATTAACCTAAAATGTATATTTAAAAGAAACATAAAATGGGAAAAAATAAACCATGTAAGAGATATAAAAATATCTGATGTAATACAAACAGAAACACCAGAAAGAGAAAAAGAATTAATATAAAATATTTTAAAGAGGGTTTCTATGACCCTCTTAAATTGGTTATAAGGAACAAAATAGCAGAAAATTAAATTTAAATTGATACATTTTGAAAGGAATGTGTAAAAAATGAAAAAAATAAATTTAAGAACTATACATATACTAATAATTATATTAGGAATTTTATTTATTTTAATTCCAAATTTCCATACAAATTTATGGTTTGATGAAAGTTATTCTGTTGCAATTTCAAATAATCATAATTTTGGTGAAATATGGGAAATAGGAGGACACGATGTTCATCCAGTCTTATATTATTGGATGCTTAAAATTATATCATTAATATTTGGAAATAATATTTTATGTTATAGATTATTATCAGTTATAGCACTAGCAATTTTAGGAATACTTGGATATACACATATAAGAAAAGACTTTGGAGAAAAAACAGGAGCACTTTTTTCACTATTTACATTTGTATTCCCATTAAACCTTGTATATTCAGGAGAAATAAGAATGTACACATGGGCAATGCTATTTGTAGCAATTATGGCAATATATGCATATCGAATATTTAAAGGAAAAAGTACAATAAAAAATTGGATAATATTTGGAATATTTAGCTTAGCATCAGCATATACTCATTATTATGGACTAATGACAGCAGGAGTTATAAATATACTATTATTTATATGGATATTAAAAAATGCAATAAAAGAAAAAAAATTCACAAAAAATTTAAAAATTTTTATAGTACAAGCAATAATACAAATAATTTTATATTTACCATGGGTATTATCACTATTATTACAAGTATCACAAGTATCAAAAGGATTTTGGGTAGGAGTAAAGTTTCCAAATACATTAATAGAATTATTTACATTCCAATTTACAGGAAATCTATTAAGCAGTATACATATTAGCAATTGGATAGCAGGAATATATGGATTAATAATATGCATATACATTATATATATTATATGTAAAAACAAAAAAAGTGAAAATAAAATAAGCTTAAAGCCAGCTAGATATGCAATAATAACATATTTTTTAGTAATATTAGGAGCAATTGCAGTATCAATAATTATTTGGCGACCAATTATATATGCAAGATATTTATTAGTAATCACAGGATTATTAATCTTTGCAATAACATATACGATGTCTAAAATAGGAAATAAAAAATTAAACATATGTATAATAATATTAAGTGTTATAATATCAACATATTTAAACATAAACTTATCACAAATAAACTATGATAAAACAAACCAAGAACCTATAAACTACGTAAAAGGAAATATGCAAGAAGGAGATATAATAATATATAAAAATGATGGAACAGGATTTGTATTATCAGCAAATTTTCCACAATATACACAATATTTTTATGATAAACAAAATTGGTGTGTAGAAGAAGCATACAAAGCATTTGGACCTAATATGACATATGTATACAATTTAGAATTCTTAAAAGACTATGAAGGCAGAATATGGATTATAGACATGGGAAATTATGAATTATATGAACAAACAAAACAAGAATATGAAAAAATAAACTTAATAAAACAAGTAAATTTTGATACAAAATATCAAACATATAGATATAATCTATCATTAGTAGAAAAAATTTCTTAAAATACTTGCATTTTATGGAAAAATAGGGTATACTATTAAAGTAGACTAGATAAAATAGAGGAGTGGGAACAAATCCCACTCTTTAATATTAATATACACATAAAATAAAGGGAGGAAAAGTTATTGGCAAATATAGAAAATAAAGTTGAAGACCTAGTAACACCAAAAATAGAAAAACTTGGATATGAAGTATATGACGTAGAATATGTAAAAGAAGGAAAAAATTATTTCTTACGTATATATATTGACAGTCCAAAAGGCATAGACATAAATGACTGTGAAAAAGTTAATAATGAAATTATGGATCTATTAGATGAAGCAGATTATATAAAAGAACAATACTTTTTAGAAATATCATCACCTGGAATCGAAAAAATTCTAAGAAAAGATAAACATCTTAAAAATAATATAGGAACAGAAATAAATATAAAATTATTTAAAAAAGATGAAAACGGAAAAAAAGAATACCAAGGAATATTAAAAGATTTTAATAAAGATTATATAACTATAAATGATATGAATATAGAAAGAAAAAATATTGCACAAATAAAAACAATATATAATTGGGATTAAATAAAGGAGGAATTTATAAAAATGAAAGCAATTGATAATAAAGAATTAATTTTATCATTAGAAGAACTAGAAAAAGAGAAAGGAATAAAAAAATCATATGTAATAGAAGCAATAGAAACAGCACTAGTTACAGCATATAAAAGAAATTTTGATTCTTTAGAAAATGTAAGAGTAGATATAGACAAACAAACAGGAGCAACACACATATATGCAATTAAAGATGTTACAGAACAAGCAAAAGATGAAGCAACAGAAATTAGTTTAGAAGATGCACATAAAATAAATAAAGAGCTAAAAATAGGAGACCAAGTAGATGTAGAAATTGTTCCAAAAGACTTTGGAAGAATAGCAGCACAAACAGCTAAACAAGTTATTATACAAAAATTAAGAGAAGTAGAAAGAGAAGTTATATTTAACGAATTTAATGAAAGAAAAGGTGAAATAGTATCAGGAATAATCCAAAAAGCAGATAAAAACATAGTTATAATGGATTTAGGAAGATTAGAAGGAATAATGCCAACAAAAGAACAAATACCAACAGAACACTACCATGTAAATGATAAGATAAAAGGATATGTATTAGATGTAGAAAAAGGACAAAAAGGTGCACCACAAGTAATAATTACAAGAAGCCATCCAGACTTTGTTAGAAAGCTATTAGAATTAGAAATACCAGAAATATATGAAGGAGTTATAGAGATAAAAAGTGTATCAAGAGACCCAGGATATAGAAGCAAAGTAGCTGTATATTCACCTGACCCAAATATTGATCCAGTAGGATCATGTGTAGGTCAAAAAGGAGTTAGAATCCAAAATGTTATAAATGAATTACATGGAGAAAAAATAGATGTAATAGAGTGGAACGAAGATCCAAGCATATTTATAGCATCAAGTTTATTGCCAGCACAAATTATGGCTGTAGACATAAAAGAAGATGAAAAATTTGCACAAGTAATAGTAAGAGATGACCAATTGTCATTAGCAATTGGAAAAGCAGGGCAAAATGCAAGATTAGCAGCTAAACTAACAAATTGGAAAATAGATATAAAATCAGAAAGTCAATTCAGAGAAATACTTATGAATAAACAAGAAAATGAAGAAAAAGAAAATACAGAAGAAACTAATGAAAATTAAAAACATGTAATAGCCGGAAGGAGTGGAAAAATGCAAAACAAACAGCCACAAAGAACATGTATGGGATGTAACCAAAAAAAAGATAAAAAAGATTTAATCAGAATTGTAAAAAATAAAGAAAATGTGATAAATGTAGATAAGACTGGAAAAATGCAAGGCAGAGGTGCATATATATGTAATGATGTAAATTGTTTAGAAAAAGTTATAAAAAATAAAAGACTAGAAAAAGTTTTAGAAACAAAAATATCACAGGAAATATATGAAAATGTAAGAGGTGTAATACTTGGTAAATAATAAAATATTAGGATTGCTTCGGATTATCAGCTAGAGCAAGAAAAATATGTTTTGGTTCAGATAGTGTTGAAGAAGAATTAAAAAAAGGCAAGGTAAAATTAGTATTAATTGCAACAGATAGTTCAGAAAGAACAAAAACTAAATTTATAGAATTATGCAATAAATATAAAACTAACTATATTATATGTGAAGACATAGATAGTTTAAGTAAAGCAATTGGAAAAACAAACAAAGCCATAATAGGAATAAAAGAAGCAAACATAGCAAAACAAATAAAAAAAATAAATTGTGGGGGTGAAAGTATTGGGTAAAATAAAAATATACGAAATAGCAAAAAGATTAAATGTTGCAAGCAAAGACGTCTTGGAAATTGCAAGAAAATTAAATATAGAAGTTAAAAATCATATGAGTAGTGTAACAGAAGAAGAAGAAAACAAAATAGAAAAAGAGATGAAAGGAAAAGATACAAAAAACAAAGAAAAAACAGCTAAAAAGCAAGTAGAACATGAGAAAAAAGAAGAAAAAGCACCAGTTATAATAAGAAGAGAAGTAATAATATCAGAAGAAGAAAAAGAAAAAAAAGAAGAAGCTAAAAAAGAAGAAAAGAAACAAACAAATATAGGATTTGTAGAAAGAAGGAAAAACAAAGACTTCAATATTGTATATAGAAATAAACCAACTAAACCCAAAACTGTTAGTGAACTATTTGGATTAAACAAAAAAGAAGAAAAAGTAACTGAAAAGAAAGATATAGAACATAAAGAACAAAAAACAGAACATATAGAACAAAAAGAAGATAAAGCAAAAACTGAGGTAAAAAAAGATATACAAACAAAAGAAGAATTACAAAATATGCAAAAAGAAAATAAAATACAAAAAAAATCAGAAAAAAATAAAATAAACAATGAACAAGGAGAAAATAAACCGTATATGCAAATGTCTACAACTCAAACAAGAAAAGAAGATAATAAAACAAAAAATTATCAAAAAAATGGATACAAAAATAATAAATTTAATAATAATGGGGATAATAAATTTCAGGGAAAAAATAGATTTAATAATAGAAATGACACAAGAAATGGAAATCAACAAAACTACACAAATTATTATGGAAACAGAAGACCATTAGACGAAAAAGGAATAGAAAAAAATATAAAAAATATTATGTCTGTTGAGCAACCTGAAAAAGAAGTTGTAAGAGAATATAATAGGAATATTGACAAACAAAAAAATAACAACAAATATGATGAAAATAGAAACAAAAAGGCAAAATTAAGAAGAAATGGAAATAATAATTCTTTTGATGAAGGAAAACTTAAAAGTTTAAAACAAACAAACAAATTATCACATATGTTTGACGATCAAGAAGGCGGAATGCTAGATTATTATGATTTAACAACAGAACGTGGTAGAAGAGGAAAGAAAAAGCAAAACAAAAACGAAGAAAGAACAAAGCAAAAAATATTCCAATTAACTGAAATAGAAATACCTGAAACAATAACAGTAAAAGATTTAGCATCAGAAATGAAAAAAACAACAGCAGAGGTAATAAAAAAATTATTAGGCTATGGAATAATGGCAACAATAAATAATGAATTAGATTTTGACACAGCATTTTTAGTAGCAGGAGAATTTGGAATAACAGCTAAAAAGAAACAAATTATAACTGAAGAAGATATCTTATTTGACGAATCAGAGGACAAAAAGGAAGATTTAGAAGAAAGACCACCAGTAGTTGTTGTTATGGGGCATGTTGACCATGGTAAAACATCATTATTAGATACAATAAGAAAAACAAATGTTATAGAAGGAGAAGCAGGAGGAATTACACAAGCAATAGGTGCATACATGGTTACAGTAAATGACAGAAAGATAACATTTTTAGACACACCAGGTCATGAAGCATTTACTGCAATGAGAGCAAGAGGTGCACAAATAACAGATATTGCAATTCTTGTAGTTGCAGCAAATGATGGAATAATGCCACAAACAGTAGAAGCAATAAATCATGCAAAATCTGCAGGAATACCTATTATTGTTGCAATAAATAAAATAGATTTACCTGATAGCAATGTAGAAAAAGTAAAACAAGAATTAATGAATTATGAATTAGTTCCTGAAGAATGGGGAGGAGACACAATCTGTGTACCAATTTCAGCTAAAAATAATACAAACATAGATCAATTACTAGAAATGGTATTATTAGAAGCAGATGTACTTGAACTAAAAGCAAACCCTCATAAGCAAGCAAAGGGAGTAGTAATAGAAGCAAAATTAGACAAATCAAAAGGACCAATAGCAACTATGTTAGTACAAAGAGGAACATTAGATGTAGGAGATACAATTGTAGTAGGATCTTCTATAGGTAGAATAAGAGTAATGACAAATGATAAAGGAAAAAAAGTAAAACAAGCAGGACCATCAACCCCAGTTGAAATTACAGGTTTAACAGATGTACCAGAGGCAGGAGATGTCTTCTACGAAGTTAAAGATGAAAAAATGGCAAAACATCTAATAGAAAGAAGAAAACGTCAAGCAAGAGAAAAGGCAATAAATCAAGTTACAAAAGTAACATTAGACAATTTATTTAGCCAAATGGAAGAAGGCAAGCTAAAGGTATTAAATTTAATAGTAAAAGCAGATGTACAAGGATCAGTAGAAGCGGTAAAACAATCTATGGAAAAATTATCAAATGATGAAGTAAGAGTAAAAGTTATACACAGTGCAGTAGGAGCAGTAAATCAATCAGATGTAACACTTGCAAAAGTATCTAATGCTATAATTATTGCATTTAATGTAAGACCTGATAATATGGCTAAAGAAATAGCAGAAAAAGACGAAGTTGAAATAAAACAATATTCAGTTATATATCAAGCAATAGAAGATGTAGAACTAGCTATGAAAGGAATGCTTGACCCTAAATATGAAGAAAAAGTAATAGGAAATGTAGAAGTAAGACAAATATTTAGAATTTCAAATGTAGGAACAATAGCAGGAGGATATGTACTTTCAGGCAAGGTAGAAAGAAATGCAGGAGTTAGAGTAATAAGAGACAATGTTGTTATTCATGAAGGAAAACTTGCAACATTAAAACGATTTAAAGATGAAGTAAAAGAAGTAACAAAAGGATTTGAATGTGGTATACAAATTGAAAATTATAATGACATAAAAGAAGGAGATAACATTGAAGTATATGTTATGGAAGAAATAAAAAGATAATAGTAGAACATTACTTCTATACTAAAAAACTATATAATGTTAGTTACAGGAAGGAAGGAAAATATGCCAGCAAATAATAATAGATTAAATAGAATTGATGAAGAATACAGAAAAGAATTAAGTACAATTATAGACAGAGAACTAAAAAATCCAAATATTACAGGAATGATCAGTGTTACAAAAGTAAAAGTAACAAATGACCTAAAATATGCAAAAGTCTATGTAAGTATTTTAAACTCTAAAAATATAGAAAATACAATGCAAGGACTAAAAAAATCATCAGGATTTATAAGAACAGAATTAGCAAAAAGAGTAAATCTACGTAATACACCAGAATTAATTTTTGAAATAGATGATTCAATAGAATATGGAGCAAGAATTGATTCTATTATAAAAGATTTAAAAGATGGAAGAAAGGTTGAAGATAATGACATTAGATAATATATTAGAAGAAATAAAAAAAGCTAATTCTATCGTTATAGTAACTCATGAATCACCAGACGGAGATGCAATAGGAAGTTCACTAGCGATGGAATTAGCACTAAGAAGTATAGGAAAAAAATCTGATATTATAATACCAGAATATCCTAGAATATTCAATTTTTTACCAAATGCTAAAAATGTAAAAGACAAATCAGATTTAAAAAAATATGATTTAGCAATTTCTCTAGATTGCACAGATTTAAGAAGAATTAATGGAAAGGAATATTTTGAAGAAGCAAAAAGGACTATAGTAATAGACCATCATGGAACAAATTCTATGTATGGAGATATCAACTTTGTAAACCCAGTTGCACCAGCATGTTGTGAAATATTAGTAGGAATGTTTACATATTTTAATATAGACATAAACCAAGAGATAGGAACATGTATATTAACAGGAATAATAACAGACACAGGAGGATTTAAATACCAAAGTGTTACAGCCGAGACATTTGAATTTACTGCAGAATTACTACGTAAAGGTGTAAATGTTTCTGAAATTTACCAAACAGCATTAGAAACTAGAACTATGGCAAATTTTCAATTATTAAAAAAGACATTAAATAGAATGGAAATCTTAGAAAATGGAAAAGTTACTTTTACATATATAACAAATCAAGATGAAACTGAGGTTAATGCAGAACCAGGGGATCATGAAGGACTAGTCGAAATTGGTAGAGATATAGAAGGAGTAGAAATATCTATATTACTTAGACAAAAAGATAATGAAGATAAATATAAAGTATCAATGAGATCTAAAAACTATGTAAATGTTTCAGACTTATGCTATATATTTGGAGGAGGAGGGCATCCAAAGGCAGCAGGGTGTTTGGTACAAGGTACAGTAGAACAAATTAAAGAAAAATTATTAAGGGAAATTAGAAAGGTACTTTAAAAATTGGATGGAATAATAATAATAAATAAACCACAAAACTGTACATCACATGATATTGTATACAAGATAAAAAAAATAACAAACCAAAAAGTTGGACACACTGGAACATTAGATCCTTTAGCAGAAGGTGTTTTACCAATATTAATAGGAAAAGCAACTAGATGTTCAAAATATTTAATAAATCATAATAAAAAATATATTGTAAAATTAAAATTAGGAGTTAGAACAGATACACTTGATGAAGAAGGCAATATAATAGAAAAAAAGAATGTTAATTCTAAAATAATGGATAAAATAAATTTAGAAAATACATTAAAAACATTTATAGGAAAACAAACACAAGTGCCACCAATATATTCTGCAATAAAAGTTAACGGAAAAAAACTATATGAATATGCAAGAAAAGGTCAAAAAGTAGAAATACCAAAAAGGGAAATAAATATATATGAGATAGACTTACTTAATATAGACAAACAAGAAAAAATAATTGAATTTAAAGTATTTTGTAGCAAAGGAACATATATAAGAACGCTTTGTGAAGATATAGCAAAAAAACTTGGAACAATAGGATATATGAAAAATCTAAAAAGAGTAGAAGTAGGCAATTTTAGCATAGAACAAAGTATTAGTATACAAGAATTTGAGAATGATATAGAATTAAAAAAAGAAATTGAAAAAAAGATAATAAATTTAGAAAATTTATTTGCAGATAATCCAAAAATAGAATTAAAGAATAAAGAATTAACAAAATTTTTAAATGGTGGAAAAATTATTGTAAAAAAAGAAAATGGAGTTTATAGTGTTTTTGAGCGGAAAAAGATTTATAGGAACTGGTATCGTAAGCAATAGTATATTAAAAAGAGATATAATAATATAACTGTGAAGGTTATATTATTTTTTTATCTATTAGGAAATACTATGCAACTTTAAGTTGCACAACTCAAAGTGAAAATAAAATTTTATTTTCAAAAGAAAGTCAAGCTGACTTTTCTAATAGATAAAATACATTGCACGCAAATTTATTTCATAAATTACTATAATGCAACATAGATTTTACTAGAGGTGGTAAAATGTATTATATATGTGAAGATGACAAGCCTAAATATTGGTTAGAAAAATTTAATATAGTAAAATTACAAGGAAATAGAATAATATTACCTATAAAAGAAAAATACCAATCAAAAGAAAAACAAGTAAAAAAGGAAAATAAACTATATAAGAAAACCAAAAAGATAATAAATAAAGCAAACAGTAAAAAAGTAATATTAAGCAAAAGAGTACAAAATCTAAAAACATATGTAAATAATATACAAAGCTTAGAATTAGATATAGTAAATGGGAAATGGCTTTTTTTCATGCTAATACCAGAAATATTAGAATATATTATCAAAAAAGAAAAAACAAAAAAACAAGATATAGATATACATATATTAGTAAATGATATAAATGATAATACAATTAAACTAATAAAAATCATTTCAAAAACATATAAAAATGTATATATAGTAACAAAACATATAGAAAAACTAAAAAAAATAGAAGAACAAATACTAGAAGAAAATGGAACAATTATAATGATAATGAATAATAAGAAAAAAAGCTTAGCAAAAGCAAAAATTATAGTAAATATAGATTTTCCACAGGAACTTATAAATCAATACATAATATATGAAAAAGCAATTATTGTAGATTATTATGGAAATATTAAAATAAATAAAAAAAGATTTAATGGGATTATTGTACAAAATTATGATATAGAAATAAAAGACATAAATAAATATATTTTAGAAAGTAAAAAATATTATATAAAAGAACTATATGAGGCAGAGTTTTATAAAAAACAACCATATGAAAATGTAAGAGATAAAATACAAAAAGATGGAATAAAAATAAGTAAATTACTGGGTACAAATCAAATATATTAAAAAGATTACAACTTACATAAACAAGCCATATAAAATAGATAATAAATAGCAAATATTAATTTCTTAAATTTATATAAAATTACATTAAAACCTTTATTTTTTCTAAAAAATATAATATAATAGAAATGTCGAAATCAAGGAGGTATTAGCCATGCCAAATAATAATAGAAGTAATAAAAAAAATATTGAAAAAACAAAGGTATATAAAACACAAAGAAATAATAAAAAAACAAACAACAGAAAAACAGATGAACAAACAAAAAAAGTAGCAGTAAACAAAAAAAATACTAAAAATAAAAGCAAAAATAAATTTTCATCAAAACATCCTAAAGTAATGATTGCAGTAAAAATTTTAATTATAATATTTTTATTACTATGTGTTATAGGAGCAGGAATTATAGCTGCCATGTTTTTTGGACTATTTGGAGATGATTTTCAAATAACAAAAGACGAATTAGTTATAGGAACAGCAAATTCTGTTGTACTAGATAAAGATGGAAATGAAATTGCAAATTTAAGCAAAGAGCAACAAAGAAAAATTATCACACTAGACCAAATGGCAGACTATTTGCCAAAAGCATATGTTGCAATTGAAGATAAAAGATTTTATGATCACCATGGTGTAGACTGGAAAAGAACAACAGGAGCAATAATAAACACAATATTTAAGGGGGGCTCATCATATGGAGGCAGTAGTATAACACAGCAACTCGTAAAAAACATTACAGATGAAAGAGAAAGTAGTGGAATTGCAGGAATTTTAAGAAAAGTTAGAGAATGGGCAAAAGCATATCAGGTAGAAAGAATGATTTCTAAACAGCAAATTTTAGAATTATATTTAAATATATTGTTTGTTGGAGGAAATGATATACATGGAGTAGAATTAGGAGCACAATATTATTTTAATAAAAGTGCAAAAGATTTAGATTTAGCAGAATGTGCATTTTTAGCTGGAATAAACAGTGCACCAAATTCATATAACCCATTTGCAGATGGAACAGAAGAAGAAAAGAAAGAGAAAAATGAAAAAATAAAAAATAAAGTTCTAACAGTTTTAAGCGAAATGAAAGACCAAGGATATATTACAAATGAAGAGGATTATAATACAGCAGTGGCAAAAGCAGAAGCAGGACTTACATTTACACAAGGTAATGTAGAAAACAGTTCAGATTATTCATATCATACAGATGCAGCATTAAAACAAATAATAGATCAAGTAATGGAAGAAAAAGGAGTAACTAGAGAATTTGCTGAAAAATATGTGTATAGTAGCGGATTAACAATATATACAACACAAGATTCAAATATTCAAAATAGAGTAGAAGAAGAATTTTCAAAACCATTTTATCAATTTAAAGGATATGAAAAAAATTCGGATGGAACATTAAAAAATGAACATGCACAAGCAGGAATGGCAATAATAGATCATAAAACAGGTCAAGTAGTAGCAGTTGGAGGAAATCTAGGAGATCAAAATGCATCAGGATGGAACAGAGCTACACAAATGGTAAGGCAAACAGGTTCATCAATTAAGCCTATTGCAGATGTAGCTCCAGGATTACAAGAAAAAATTATAACACCATCTACAGTATATATGGATCAAAAAACAGATTTTAATGGATATGCACCAAAAAATGATAATAATAAATATAGAGGAGCAATAAATATAAGACAATTTATAGCTACATCACAAAACATACCAGCAGTAAAAATTATGAAAGAATTGACACCAAAAAAATCTATAGAATACATGGAAAAAATGGGAATATCTACACTAAGTGAAACAGGAGATAATAATTTACCTTTAGCAATAGGAGGATTAACAACAGGAATTAGCCCACTAGAAATGGCATCAGCATATGGAACAATTGCAAATGATGGAGTATATATAAAACCTACATTTTATACAAAAATAACAGATTCAAGTGGAAATGTTGTATTAACTCCTAATCAAGAACAAACAAGAGTATTTTCAGAACAAGTAGCATATCTTACAAGATCTATTGTAGAAGAACCTGTTAAATCAGGAGGTACAGCAACATATTGTGCTATACCAGGAATGGAAACATGTGCTAAAACAGGAACAACAGATGACTCTAAAGATAGATGGCTATGTGGAATGACACCATATTATTCTACAGCAGTTTGGTTTGGATATGATACAGCAGAAGAAATAAGATATAATGGTAAAAATCCAGCAGGACAAATATGGGAAAATGTAATGAAAGACATACACAAAAATTTAACAAATGCAAACTTTAACACACCATCAGGACTTACACAAGCAACAGTATGCAGAAAAACAGGACTACTTGCAACATCAACTTGTACAGACACATACAAAGAAACATTTTCACAAGATAATATACCAGAAAAATGTGAAGGACATGGAATACAAAAAATATGTAAAGAATCAGGAAAAGTAGCAAACCAATATTGCCCAGAAACAACTAACCGTAGTTATGGAGGAGCTATACCAAAAGAAACATTAAATTTATGGAATACACAGGGAGGAAGCAAAACTGCAGTAGAAAAAATAAATGAAATATGTACGGTGCATAATAAAGATACAGCAAAAGAAAAAGAAAAAGAAGATAAGAAAAACGAAACAAAAAACCAAACATCAAAAGATGAATCAAAAAATAAAACAAATGAAAAAAATAATACAAAAAATGAAACAACAGATAAAAAGAATGAAACATCAAAAAATAGCACAAGCAATAAAAATAATACAAACACAACAAACTCAAGTAAAGAAGATAAAAAAGATGACTAAATATTAATAGACTCTATAAACAAGATATTATAACTTATTTACAATTTTAAAATATTATCTTCTAAGTTAATATTTTAACATCAAAAAGAGTTGAAAATAGATTTAAACTGTGATATACTTCACCAAGAAGGTGAAATGTGTTATTTAATGTTATAAACAAAAATATTAAACAATAAGCCTTTCGTATTTGCGAAAGGCATTAAATTTTTGAAAGGAATGATAAAAATGGCAATATTATTACCAGGAGGAGCAGGATATATAGGAGCACACACAGCAGTAGAATTATTAAACTCAGGAAAAGAGATCGTAATAATTGATAATTTTTCGAATAGCAAAAAAGAAGTTTTAGAATCAATAAAACAAATTACAGGAAAAGACTTTAAATTTTATGAAATGGATTACAGAAATAGACAAAAATTAGAAAAAGTTTTTGAAGAAAATAAAATAGAAGCAGTATTAAATTTTGCAGGTTACAAAGCAGTTGGAGAATCAGTACAAAAACCATTAGAATATTATGATAATAATATTTATGGAGCATTAGTATTACTAGAGACTATGAAAAAATACAATGTTAAAAAGTTTATATTTAGCTCATCAGCAACAGTATATGGAGACCCAAAAGTAATTCCAATTACAGAAGAATGTAAAACAGGAGAAACTACAAATCCATATGGAACAACAAAATTGTTTATAGAACAAATACTAAAAGATACATATAATTCAGATAATAGCTGGGACATATGTATATTAAGATATTTTAATCCAGTAGGAGCACATGAAAGTGGATTAATTGGAGAAGAACCACAAGGAATACCAAATAATTTAATGCCATATATTGTTAGAGTGGCAGCAGGAATATTACCTGAATTATCAATATTTGGAAATGACTATGACACACCTGATGGTACAGGAGTAAGAGATTATATACATGTGGTTGATTTAGCAAAAGGACATGTTTTAGCATTAGACAAATTAGATAAAGAAAAACAAGGACTATATATATATAACCTAGGAACTGGAACAGGATACAGTGTATTAGATATGGTAAAATCATTTGAAAAAGCAACAGGAAAAAAAGTTGCATATAAAATAGCTCCTAGAAGAGCAGGAGATATTGCTAAATGTTATGCAGATCCAAAAAAAGCAAGAGAAGAATTAGGATGGAAAGCAGAAAAAACTCTAGATGATATGTGTAAAGATTCATGGAATTATATAAGCAAACACAAAAATTAGAACAAAAGAAAAATTAATTTAAAGGAGGAGTTTACAATGCCAAACATTAAATTGATTACAAAATACACAAATATAAATAAAAAAATAATAAATGAATATTCAAAAAAAGTCAAATCAATACATGAAGAATTACATGAAAGAGCAGATAAAGAAAATGATTATGTGGGATGGTTAAATTTACCAACAAATTATGATAAAGAAGAATTTAAAAGAATAAAAAAAGCTGCAAAAAAAATAGGAAAAGAATCTGATATATTAATAGTTATAGGAATAGGAGGATCATATTTAGGAGCAAGGGCAGTAATTGAAAGTTTAACAAGTACATTTTGCAATCTACAAACACCAAAACAAAGAAAATACCCACAAGTACTATATGTAGGAAATAATTTAAGTCCTAATTATATGAATGATCTAATAGAATATATAAATGGAAAAGACTTTTCGATAAATGTAATATCAAAATCAGGAACAACAACAGAACCTGCAATAGCATTTAGAATTTTTAGAGAAATATTAGAGAACAAATATGGAATAGACGAAGCTAGAAGTAGAATTTATGTTACAACAGATAAAGAAAGAGGAGCTTTAAAAACACTAGCAGATAATGAAGGATATGAAAAATTTATTGTACCAGATAATATTGGAGGAAGATATTCAGTACTAACAGCAGTTGGATTATTACCAATTGCAGTAGCAGGAATTAATATAGATAAATTAATGGAAGGCGCAAAAAATGCACAAGAAAGGTTTAATGACTCAGATTTAAAATATAATGAATGTTATCAATATGCAGTTTTACGTAATATACTATATATAAAATTACTTAAAAACACAGAAATACTTGTAAACTATGAACCTAAAATGCATTATTTTACAGAATGGTGGAAACAATTATATGGTGAAAGTGAAGGAAAAGAACAAAAAGGAATATTTCCAGCAGGAGTTGATTTTACAACAGATTTACACTCAATGGGACAATATATACAAGAAGGAAGACGTAACTTATTTGAAACTGTTATACAAGTAAAAACACCAAACACTGATATAGTAATTAATTCAGATGATGATAACCTAGATGGATTAAATTATTTGGCAGGAAAAACACTAGATTATGTAAATAAAAAAGCGGCTGAAGGAACAATACAAGCACATGTTTCAGGAGATGTACCAAATATTGTTATAGAAATGAATAAATTAGATGAGGAAAACATTGGAGAATTAATATACTTTTTCGAAAAAGCATGTGCAATGTCTGGCATGATACTAGGAGTAAACCCATTTAATCAACCAGGTGTAGAAAAATATAAAAAAAATATGTTTCATTTATTAGAAAAGCCAGGATATTAATAAATTAAAATAATAGATTATCAAATAACTATAAATAATACAGGAGGAGAAAATGATTTTCGAAGATAACTTTAAAATGGGATTAAAAGACATTGGAAAATATAATTTAATGAAAGATAGATCAATGCTAGAAATGTTTGAAAATATTGGAGCATATCATTCAGACATAGTAGGATATGGAGCTAATGATACAATAAAAACAAAAGTTATATGGATATTATTTGATTGGAAATTAAAAGTTATAAAAAGACCAAAATATGGACAAAATATCCATATAAAAACATGGGGCAGAGATATGCAAAAAGCATATACATATAGAGATTTTGAACTATATGATGAGCAAAACAACTTATGTGCCATAGCAACATCCAAATGGGCAATAGTAAATTATGATTCAGGAAAATTAGTAAGAATTACAGATGAAATAGCAAATAGTTATGGAGTAGAAGAAAAATCAGTTTTTGAAAATAGGAAAATAGAAAAAATAAATCTGCCAAATACGTATACAAATACATATAATTATACAGTAAGTAGAAGAGATATAGATATAAATGGACATATGCATAATTTATACTATTTAGACCTAGCATATGAAGCATTACCACAAGAAGTCTATGAAAAAAGACCGTATAACAATGTTATTATAAATTATAAAAAAGAAATAAGAATAGGAGAAACAGTAAAATGCAAATATGGTCTAATAGATAATAAACATGTTGTTGCAATATATAGTGAAGATGAAAAAAAATTACACGCTGTTATACAATTAAATTAAAAAATAGTTGAAAAAAGTCGAGATAGATGTTATAATATATAGCGTCATAAAGAGAAGGAAAGGATGAAAAGTAAAATGAAAAAAAATTTAAGAAAAACAAAAATAGTTGGAACAATAGGTCCAGCAAGTGAACACAAGCTAAAAGAACTAATTGAAGCAGGACTAAATGTAACAAGAATTAATTACTCACATGGAAGTTGGGACGAACAATCAGAAAAAACTGAAGAAATAATAAGATTAAGAAAAGAATTAGATGTACCAGTTGCATTATTATTAGATATGCAAGGACCTGAAATCAGGACAGGTATGCTAGTTACAGGAAAAAACGAAAAAATACAACTAGAAGATGGACAAAAATTTACTTTAGTAAACGAAGATATCCTTGGGGATAAGGATAAAGTATCTGTATCATATAAACAATTATACCAAGATGTAAAACCAGGAGCAAAAGTTTTAATTGATGATGGAGCCATAGAATTAGTGGTTGATGAAATTGTTGATAAAGATATATTATGTACAGTAGTACATGGAAATGGATTAGGAAGCAGAAAAACAATAAACTTACCAGGTACTCCAGTACGTTTACCAGCATTAAAAGATAAAGATATAGCAGACTTAAAAACAGCTTGTGAACATGACTATGACTATGTTGCAATGTCATTTACAAGAAATAAAGACGATATAGCACAAGTTAGAAAAGTATTAGATGAAAATGGTGGAAAAGACATTAAGATTATTACAAAAGTAGAAAATGTTGAAGGTTTAGAAAATATGGAAGAAATAGTTGAACATGCAGATGTTCAAATGATTGCACGTGGAGATATGGCAACAGAGACAGATTTTACAGAGCCACCAGTTGCCCAAAAGAAATTTATAAAATTATCAAACAGAGCATGTAAACCTGCAATTACTGCAACACAAATGTTAGAATCTATGACATACAACCCATTACCAACTAGAGCAGAAGCAAGCGATGTTGCAAATGCAATTTATGATAGAACAAGTGCAGTAATGCTATCAGGAGAATGTGCTATGGGAAAATATCCTGTAGAATGTGTTGAAACAATGGTAAAAATAGCAGGTAGAGTAGAACCAGACATAGATTATTGGAAAAGATTTAGAACAAATGACAACATAGATTTAGCAGATTTCGAAACAAAAATAGCATATTCAACATGTATTACGGCAATGAATATGGAAGCAGATGCAATCATATGTTATACAAACACAGGAGATTCAGCAAGAAAATTATCAGGTCTTGGTGCAGGATGTCCAATATTAGCAATAACAGATAATAGAAGAACATATAACCAATTAGCAATTGTTTGGAATGTAACACCAATATATATTGAAAAAAATGATAATATTGATAAAACTGTTGAATTAGGAATTCAAAAATTAAAAGACAAGGGAATACTTGAAAAAGGAGACACTGTTGTTATTTCAGGAGGAGCTACTTTATTAGAAGATACAGCTGAATATAGCAAAATAATAGGTGGAATTGCAAAAATATAATTTGACATAAATAAAAAAATATAGTAAAATAAATATACTAATGAATATTCATTAGTTTTAGGAAAAATGTTTTTATGCGCACAAAAAACAGTTTTCCTCTAGGCGGTAATTTATATTACCGCCTTTTAAAACATGAGAAAAACTAGTATTTTTATAGTAGAACAATAACATATTATTTATAATAGTTTGTTTGCTAAATAAAAAAATTTATGTTATTATGTATTCATACAAAATAAATAATAATATGTAGGAAGTGATTCTGTGAAGAGAAAAATAAAAAAAGAAGAAATTCCAAAATCAGTACAAAAAATGAAAAAAGAAAAAGAAAAAAGAGATAAATTAGAAAAAAAGGGAAAAAGAATAAAAAAAGATAGAAAAAAATTAGTAAAAAAAATAATAATAATATTAATAATTGTAATAATACTAGTAATAGGAACATTATTAGCAATATCAGCATATACTTGGAAAAAAATAACAACAGACATGTTTCAAAATAGAAATTCGATTGTTGTAGATAATGAAGGAAACACGATTGCGGAAATAGGAACAGCACAAAAAAAACTCACAGTAGATATTGAAAATATGCCACAAAATCTTGTTAATGCATATGTTTCAATAGAAGACGAAAGATTTTATAAACATCATGGAGTAGATATAAAAAGGACAATTGGGGCAATAGGATCATATATAATACATTTTGGAAATTCATCATATGGAGGAAGCACAATAACACAGCAAGTAGTAAAAAACTTAACAGGAGACAACACAGACTCAATAACACGTAAAATAAAAGAATGGTGGAAAGCATATTTATTAGAATGCTATTTTACAAAACAAGAAATATTAGAAATATATTTAAATGTAATTTATGTTGGACCAAATATGTATGGTGTACAAACAGGAGCAAAATATTATTTTAATAAAGATATATCAAACTTAAGCTTAGCAGAATGTGCATATTTAGCAGGAATAAATAATTCACCAAATTCATACAATCCTTTTGAAGAAACAGATAACAAAGAAAAAATAATAAAAAGAACAAAAACAGTATTACAAAAAATGTTAGAATTAGGATATATAAATAATGAAGAATATACTAATGCAATTAATGAAGTCGATACTGGATTAAAATTCACAAAAGGAGAAATAGAATCAAAGAATTCAATTTATTCTTATCACACAGATGCATTAATTTCACAGGTAATAGAAGACTTAGAAAAACAAAAAAATATGTCTGAAGAGTTTGCTACAAATTATTTATATATGGGTGGACTAACTATACATAGTACACAAAATACAAAAATACAAGAAGAAACAGAAGCAGAATTTCAAAAAAAGCAATACCAAATAAAATCATCTGATGGAACAACAACAGCACAATCAGCAATGGTAATAATTGACCATAAAACAGGAAATGTTTTGGCATGTGTTGGAGGACTTGGAAAAAAAGATACATATAGGGGACTAAATAGAGCAACACAAAGTAAAAGACAAACAGGCTCATCAATTAAGCCATTAGCAGTATTAATTCCTGGAATTAGTGAAAAAAAATTTACTGGAGCAACTATTTATACAGATGAGCAAAAAACTTTTGAAAATAGCTATGAACCTAAAAATAATAATGATAAATATTTAGGAAAAATAACTGTTAGAAGAGCATTATCATCATCACAAAACATACCATTTGTAGAAATGATGGAACAGATAACACCAAAAAAATCTATAGAATACTTAGAAAAAATGGGAATAAGTTCATTAACAGATGAAGATGAAAGTTTAGCATTAGCTTTAGGAGGATTAGAAGAAGGAATAACACCTCTAGAAATGGCAGGAGCATATTCAACTATAGCAAATGATGGTAAATATATTGAACCTACATTTTACACATTAATAACAAATTATTTCGGAAATGATATTATAAAAGCAAAACAAGAAACCAAAAATGTATTTTCAAAACAAGTAGCTTATGTTATAAAAGAATTACTAACAGAACCGGTTGTAGGAATAGGAGGAACAGCACCATATTGTTCAATAAATGGAATAGATGTATCAGCTAAAACTGGAACGACAGACGAAAATTATGATAGATGGTTATGTGGATTTACACCATATTACACTGGAGTAACATGGTTTGGATATGATCAGAATGAAACTATATATTATAACAATCAAAACCCAGCAGGAATAATATGGGCTAATGTAATGAGAAATGCACATAATGGGCTAGAAAGCAAAAGATTTGAAAAACCAAGTTGGGTAACAACATATACTATATGTGCAGAAACTGGTATGATTGCAAGAGAGGGATGTACTAATAAATATCAAGAAAACTTTTTATGGGGAACAGAACCTAATGAATGTACAAAACATTCAGGAAATAAAGTTAATGTAAATAATACAAATAAAAATGAAAATACTAACAAGATATATATTGATAATCAAGAAGACTTAGAATTAAATGCAGATGATAATATTGTATATGAAAATACAATTCAAACCAATAAAAATGAAGAAGAAAACACAATAGAAACAGAAAATGAAACAGAAGAGAATACTATAAATAACAGCATTTCAAATGATATAGTTGTAAATAATACAACTACGAAAAATGAAGTAAATCAAAATAAAACAAATATAATTTCAAACAATACAAATACTACAAGTAGAAATACTATAAAAGAAAATACAACAGGTACTACTAATAGTACTAAAAATGAAACAAGTACAAGCCTAAACACAACAAACAGTTCAAAAGATAATTCAAATACAAGTAATATAAGCAATGAATAAATATAAAATAATAATTCAGTTTGAAAGGAAAAGCTTTTATAACTATGTGTAACTTTAAAACTAAGTGAGAAAGGAATGAAATTTATTATGGAAGAAAATAAAAAGGATTTAATAGAAAATACAAAAATTATATTTATTTATGGGAAAGAAAAGGTTGATGGAATAAATAGAGAAGGAGAAATAGAAAAAATATATAAGGATAAAGAAGATACAGCACATTTTTTCTATATGAAAGAATATTTAAAAAACCATTTTTTAGATGAAAAAGAGATTCAAAATTCAGTAAATATACATGACGTAAATAGTATCTTTTATGAAGTACAAAAAAAAGGACATATAGTATTTGCAGAAAATACGTCAGTCAAAAAACATAAAACAGGAATACTTTATTATCCAATAAATGTTACTGATAATCAGAAAAAATCTCTAGAAAAGGTTAGACAAGAATTAGAAAACGAAAATTACACAGTTATAGTATTAAAGAATTTACATAGAAGTGAAGAAGGAGTACTAAAGGGAAAACAGGATATAGGTGAAGCAAAAAACTTAAAAGGATTAACAGCTATTGAGTCAGAATATGAGTATTGAAAAATAAAGTAATTCGTGTTATAATTTCAGTTATTACAAGGGAGGGTAACATATGGAATTTAAAGAAAAGAAAAATATATTAATAGGTGGCGCATGGCCATATGCAAATAATTCACTGCATATAGGACATATAGCAGGATTAATTTCAGGAGATGTGGTAGCAAGATTTTATAGACAAATAGGATATAATGTACTATATGTTTCAGGAACTGATTGCCACGGAACACCAATAACGCTAAGAGCAAAAAAAGAAAATAAAAGTCCTAAAGAAATTGCAGAAGAATATCATAAAGAATTTACAAAATGTTTTGAAGATATGCAATTTTCTTATGATTTGTATACAAAAACAGAAGATGAATTTCACAAAGAAAAGGTTCAAGAATTATTTAAAAAAATGTATGACAATGGATATATTTATGAAAAAAAAGATATGCAACCATATTGTGAACATTGCGAAAAATTTGTAGCAGATAGGGAATTATTATTACAATGCCCTTCTTGTGGAAACGAAACAAAAGGAGATATGTGTGATTGTGGATATGAACCAAAAGCAGAAGATTTATTAAATGCAAAATGTATAGAATGCGGAAATAAAGTTATTGCAAAAGAAAATAATAATTTATATTTAGCATTAGGAAAATTACAAGAAAAAATTGAAAAATATGTAGAACAAAACAAAAAAAATTGGAGAATAAGTTCTCAAAATGAAACAGAAAAATATTTAAGAGAAGGACTACCTGAAAAAGCTGTAACAAGGAATTTAGAATGGGGAGTAGATATTCCAATTAAAGGATTTGAAGACAAAAAAATGTATGTATGGATTGAAGCAGTGCTTGGATATATAACAGCATGCCAAAAAATATGTAATGAAAGGAATCTTGACTGGACAAAATTTTGGAAAGAAAATAACAATAATTATATATATATGGTTCATGGAAAAGATAATATAACATTCCATACAATTATATTACCAGCATTATTACTTGCATTAGATGATAATTATAAATTACCAGATTATATGATTGCTACTCAATATCTAAACATTAATTCTGAAAAAATATCAAAATCAAAAGGAAATGGAATAACAATAAGAGATATGTTAGATAATTATGATTCAGATATGATAAGATATTATTTAATAGGAAACGGACCAGAAAGAAAAGATAGTAATTTTTCAATTGAAGAATTTATAGCTACATGCAATGCTGAAATTGTAAACAAATATGGAAATTTAATAAATAGAACGCTAAAATATAAGGGACTTGAAAAGATTCCAAATGGCGAAATGAATAAAGAAATTAAGGATAAAATTGAAAATACTTATACTGAAGTTGCACAAGCAATTGAAAACATGGAATTTAGAAAAGCAATAGAAATAATTAGAAACCTTGTAGAAGAAGGAAATAAATTTTATGAAGAAAAACAACCATGGAAACAACAAAAAGAAGATATTCAAGAATTTAATAATACAATATATACATGTAGTAATTTAGTTGCCAACTTATCTAATTTATATGAACCATTTATGCCAAAATCATCAGAAAAAGTAAGAAAATTACTAGATATACCACAAGCTTTGTGGAAATATATTAAAGTAGAAAAAGATAAAAGATTAAAAGGAATTGAGCCATTATTTGAAAGAATTAAATAAAATAGATAATAATAAATAATGAACAAATCCACAGAAAATTGAAATTTTTTCTGTGGATTTAAAAATTAATATTAAATGTTATTTACAATCATTATTATTCATATAAAATTTTTTTTCAGATAATTTATCTTGAACACCACGAAGAGCTTCGCCAAACCTTTGAAAATGCACAACTTCTCTTTCCCTTAAATATCTTAAAGGATCTATTACATCAGGATTATCACGACATAAATCTATAAGTTTTTCATATGTTGCACGCGCTTTTTGTTCTCAATAGATGATTTTAGTGCAACCAAAAAACTAATACTTTGTTCTAAATTTTCTTCTTAAATCTCCAAATTTCTTGCAAAAAATTTTTCATTATGATATTTGTAGATAGTTTTTCTAATTAATTAAAAAGAACAGAGCCAAAGCTCTATTCCTCGAATATGAACTTGGCTCTGCAAACGCAATCATTTATTGCATCCTGAAGAACATTATCAGGAACAGATGCGTTTTTTACCAAAACACAAGCTTCTGTATTCGATTGCAGTTTCCGATTTATGATAACATTTCCTTTTACAAGGAGAGTATCAAAATTTTCCCAAATGGAAAAGTTAAAAACCGCATGTTTTTGTGAAATAGATATACATTCGTTTGTGTTGGTGTATTTTTTCTTCATAATGTCCCTTTCTGTGATAATCTCACAAACAATCTACAAGTTACTAAATTAATTATAGTATATTTTGGCTAAAATGTCAAAAAAACTCATACAAATTATACCAAAACGTAGATTATTTTTTTCTGATATGATATATTTAAAATGAAAACAATAAAAGGAGGATTTTTAAAAAATGAAAAAGAAAGTTTTAATCACTATTCTTATTATTATAGTAATAGCAATCGTAGTAGTAGGATATTTTGTATTTAGTGATATGATGCAAGAAGATAAACTAAAAACAGAGTTATCTGAATTACAACAACTTGTAAACACAGAAAATATTGATATGGATGCAGTAAATGAAAGACTTGATAGAACTGTAACTAGTGGGGATTATGCACAAGTAGAAAATGCTTTTAAAGCTTATTTAAGAGAAAATTTTGACAACAGCATAGAAATTGCAGAGATATTAAATGATGAAAAAATTACAACATTATTAACAGTAGAAAATTATGAAAGTGATGGAAAAGATTTCACGGAATCTAAAGAATATATTAATACAACAAGAACTAAATTAGAAGATTGTAAAAATAAATATACAGAATTTTTTACTGAAGATAAAGCAATGTCATATATTAATGACAAAGGACTAGACAGTTACTATACAGATTTATATAAGAATGAGTTAATGGGAGATATGGATTTAGCATCACAAGACACAACAGTCCAAGACTCAATTGATGAAGTAATATCAATATTAAATACTTCTGAAGAAGTTTTAAATTTATTATCAGAAAATCAAAATGCTTGGAAGATTGAAGGAGAAAATATAGTATTTAATATTGAGAGTTTATCAAATAAATATGATGAGCTAATAAATTCCTTATAACATAAATATATACATGTGGTTAAAATTCAAAAGTGTTTAAATCTTAATCAAATTTTAATAATTTATAAATTGATAATTAATAAACAATTGTTATACTAACATTACAAAAATGTAAGAATAAAAACATTGATATTAATATACTTTCAGAAGAAAACATGGTATAATATAGATGTTAATTTGATTAATAGAGGGGAACATTATGGAAGGAGTAATAAAATCTAAAACAACAAAAGATAAAGTAATAGAATATATAACATATATTTTCATATATGCTTTTATAGGTTGGGTAGTAGAAACAATTTATGCTTTATTTATACATGGACATTTTGTAAAAAGAGGATTCTTATTTGGACCAATTTGTCCTATATATGGTTTTGGAGCAGTTATATTATTACTTATTACTCAAAAAATGTATAAAAAACCATTTCAGAAATTTTTAATAGCAACAATTGCATTTACAGTGTTTGAATATATAGTTTCTTTTGTACTTGAAATATTATTTGGACTAAGATGGTGGGATTACTCAAATGATTTCTTAAATATACAAGGTAGAGTTAGCTTATTGTATTCTATATTTTGGGGAATTGCTGGAGTTATTTTATTAGAAAAATTACATCCATTTATACAAAATAAATTACAAAATATAACAACAAAATTTAATAAATATAATATTCAGAATATCATTTGTTTTACTTTTATTTTTATATTATTAATAGATGTTACCTTTTCAACATTAAAATATTTATAAAAAATTAAAATGAAGGATTTTAAATGACAGGATATACAATGAAAAAATAAAATAGTGAAGCAAAATAAAAGGAGAAAAATATATATGAAACTAGTAGTAAAAAATTTAAAAAAGAACTTTGAGAAAAAAGAAGTATTAAAAGACATTAATTTTGAATTTGAAAAAGGTAAGATTTACGGACTACTTGGAAGAAATCGGAGCAGGAAAAACAACATTCTTCAACTGCTTAAATGAAGATGTAGAAATTGATTCAGGAAAGTTTTTTATTGAAGATAATGGAAAACAAAGAAAAATGGAAGCGGAGGATATAGGTTATGTATTATCAACTCCAAATGTTCCAGAATTTCTAACAGCAAGAGAATTTTTGAAATTTTTTATAGATATAAACAAAAAAAGAATTAAAAACGAAAAAACAATAGATGAATATTTTGACTTTATGAAAATAGAAAAAGAAGATAGAGATAGACTATTAAAAGATTTTTCACATGGTATGAAAAATAAAATGCAAATGCTTGTAAATATAATAGCAAATCCAAATGTTTTATTATTAGATGAGCCTTTAACATCTTTTGATGTTGTAGTTGCTGAAGAAATGAAACAAATGTTAAAAGAAATAAAGAAAGATCACATTATTATCTTTTCAACACATATAATGGAACTTGCTCTTGACCTATGTGATGAAATTGTTATTCTAAATAGAGGTATATTAGAAGAAATAGATAAAAACAATTTAGATAATGAACATTTAAAGAATAAAATTATAGATGCACTAAAGGAGGAAATTTAAAATGCTAAAAACATTTATAACTTCCTTTAAATTACAAAATACATATAGAACAAATAGTATTATATATTCTATAAAACAATTACCTTTAATAAAAAGAATATTGCCAAATAGTTTATACAAAAATAGAGGCTTAAAAATATTTGCAAGTATCATTAGTATTTTGTGGGAAATAATAAATATATTTATTGGAAAAATCTTATATATTTTATTAATGATATTTATGGCATTATCTTGGTATAAAACAAATCATGCAGATACTTTTATACATTTATTTACATTTTTAACATTTGCAGGTGGAGTATTAAATACATATATGTTAAATCCTACAAAAGACAAATATTATGCAATTATTTTAATGAATATAAATGCAAGAGAATATGGACTTTCTAATTACTATTATCAATTAATAAAATTAGTTGTTGGATTTTTACCATTCACTATTTTTTTTGGATGGACGCTAGGTATTCCTTTGTGGGTACAAATTTTATTACCATTTTTTATTTTAGCAGTAAAGTTAATTGCAATGAATTATATGATATATAAATTCAAAAAGACAAATAAAGCGACAAGTGAAAACTTACCAACAAAGTTTGTATGGGGCTTTGTAGGAATATGTTTATTACTTGCTTATGGATTACCTTTTTTAGGAATAACAATAAATAGTACAATTTTCTTATGTATTTCTATAATTGCAATATTACTTGGAATATATAGTTTTGCAAAAATACATAATTTCAAAGATTATAGAAAAATGTATAAACAAATTTTAACAGAATCTAATGTATATATGCAAGAAAAAGCAAATGGAACACAAGCTATGAAAGACAATAGCTTAAAGCAAATAGAATTAGATACAAAATATACTAGCAAAAAAACAGGATTTGCATATTTTCATGATTTATTTGTAAAAAGACACAAGAAAATATTAACAGAAGCAGTAAAAAAACAATCAGTTGTTATATTAGTAATAATTATTGCAATGATTATTGGAATAACAATGAATGAAAACTTTAAAACTAAAACAAATGAAATATTACTCGTATATTTACCATATTTTGTGTTTATTATGTATCTAATAAATAGAAGTTCATCAGTTACACAAGCTATGTTTATGAACTGTGACCATAGTATGCTAACATATAGAATATATAGAACGCCAAAAGTTATTTTAGGAATATTTAAAGAAAGATTAAAAACATTGATAACAATTAATTTATTACCAGCAGTTTTAATAGGTAGTGGATTAGCATTATTATTATATTTATCTGGAGGAACAGATAATCCTTTAAATTATGCAATACTATTTATATCAATTATAGCAATGAGTATATTCTTTTCAGTTCATTATTTGGTAATGTATTATTTGTTACAACCATATAATGTAAGTACAGAAATGAAAAGTAGTACATATAAAGGGGTACAAGGTTTAACTTATATTGTTAGTTGGTATATGATACAAATAAAGATGCCTATATTTGGCTTTGGAATTGCAACAATAGTATTTTGTATAGCATATTGTTTAATTTCACTATTTTTAGCATATAAGTATGCACCAAAAACATTTAAGTTAAGAATTTAAAATTATTAATTGAAGGAGATTATGTTATGGAAAAGAAATTAAAAATAATAATAGAAAATTGCCCACAAAATCATAAATGCCCTGCTGTAAAAGTTTGTCCAGTAGGAGCATTATCACAAGAAGGATTTGAAGCACCAAAGATAGATTATGAAAAATGTATTAAATGTGGCAAATGTTCAAGCTTTTGCCCTAAAAAAGCATTAGTGTTAGAAAATTTAAAATAGTAAATTTTTTTAAGAAGCGATTATAACATGAACACGTAGCAATATGTAAAGAAATTCAATTTATTATTAAAGGTATATAGAAGTTTAGTTAACAGCTAGACTTCTTTTTTACTATAATAATATTTTTTTGTTATTATATTTATTTTTTTTCTTCATAAAATTAACAGAGGTGATTATTATACATGAATGAAATAAGCATTGGTAATATGATACAAATAGAACAAAAAGAATATAAGAATATGAAAACAAAAGAGTATAAAAATCTTACAATTGACAAGAATTCAGAAGAAGAAAAATTAGAAAAAGAAGATAAAGAAATATATACAATAAATAATACAGAATATACAGTTATATCAAAAAAGACGGAAAACAGTCTGGGAAAGGAAAAGTTAATTGATTTAATTGTAAATTATGCAATTCAAGAACTAAAACATCCTAAACAATAAATACTAAAAATATTATAGACAATATTACAACTGATAAAGTATAATATCAGTTGTAATTTTAGACAATTATGCGGTAGGAGGCGTAATAATTGTGAAAAATAAATACAAGGTTGCAGGTTATTTAAGACTATCAGTTGAAGATGGTGACAAAGAAATTAGTGATAGTATTATTAGCCAAAAAAATATTATTAATGAAAAGATAAAGGAATTAGGTAATAAGTTTGAATTAATTGATTTTTACATTGATGATGGTTATACAGGGTTAAATACTAATAGACCAAATTTTCAGAGAATGTTAGATGATATAGAAAGAAAAAAAATAAATTGTATCATTACAAAAGATTTATCTAGATTATCAAGAAATAATTTTGAAGCAAATTATCTTATTGAAATCTATTTTCTTGAAAAAGAAATAAGATATATTTCTATATTAGATGGTGTCGATACTTACAAAAAAATCTCTAATAATGATATGATCCAATTTAAAACTCTAATTAATGACTGGTATAGTAAAGATATATCAAGAAAAGTAAAAGCTGGAGTTTGGGCTAGAAAAGAACAAGGACTATATGTTGCTGCTAAAGCACCTTATGGATATAAAAAAGACGAATATAACAAAAATAAACTTATAATAAATCTAGAGGAAGCTAAAATAGTAAAACAGATTTTTCAAATGTATGATTCTGGGAAAACTATGGGAGACATCTCAAAAACCTTAAAAGAAGATAAAGTGTATTGCCCAAGTTATAATGGATTTGAAAAAAATAAAAATGGTGAATATGGATGGA
>CALXJY010000006.1 GCA_944388755.1 uncultured Clostridia bacterium
TATATCTTGAAGGGAGTTTTGTCTACTACATAGCTAAAGCCTTCGTTACTACCGGCAAGCCGGAAGTATATTTATAATAAAAATGCACACAATTTTCTAAATGAAAATTGGTGCAAGATAAATTATAAAATATAAAATTACTACAAATATGTTTTTTGTTATATACTAATCATCAATTGGTATATATTTTTTATTTTGAAGTTCTTTTTTCTCCTCTTTTTTAGGAACTTCTATGCTTAAAGTACCATTTTTAAATGATGCTTTTATATCATCTTCTTTTATGTCATCTCCTACATAGAAGCTTCTTGAACATTCTCCCATAAATCTTTCTTTTCTAACATATTTGCCTTCTTCCTTTTCATCTTTGTTATGACTTGTTTTTGCATTAATAATTAAGTATCCATTATTAATTTCAATTTTTATGTCATCTTTTTCATATCCAGGTAAGTCAATATCAACTATATACTTATCTTTCTTTTCTTTAATATCTGTTTTCATCAATTTGCTTTCTCTCTCTCCTGTAAAAAATGGATCTGAAAACATTTGATCCCATAAATCAAAATCACTTCTTTTTCTTGGTAACATCATCATAAAAATCAACTCCTATCTTTAAAATTATGTGTTGACACGATATTGTTAGCACATAGTAAAAAGTTCTTTTTCTTTTTACAATATATATTATATACTTATTTTTAGCAATGTCAATAGTAAAGTGCTAAGTTTCACATAAAATTCACATAATGTTCATAAGAAAAGTGTGCATTTCGCTTCGCGAATATGCACAGCCCAAGGTAACTTAACCTTGTTGTATAGTCAAAATCTTTGATTTTTCCTATATAATAAAAGAGTTTATTTAACATTTGCTACTTTGTTTTAACATCCATAGTTTTTTCATATAGTCAGAAATAAAACTATCCATCATACTAGATGTAAAGTAACTATTGTTTTTATCTGCTAATTCTTTTATTTTATTTGATTCTTGCAACAATTTTGTATAGTCTTCTACTAAAATTTCAAATATTGCTTTTGAGCCAATTTTTTCGTTTTTAGCTTCTTTAATTCCTGTATTTGCTATATAATCCTTTAATGTTCCTAAAGGTTGATATCCTAGCATAAGAATATGCTCTGCCAATTCATCTATTTGTTGATTTAAGTCATCATAATATTCTTCCAATTTTTCATGTATTATGAAAAAATCCTTTCCTTCAATATTCCAATGATAGTTTTGTAATTTTCTGTAAAATACGGCTAAATCACATAACATTTTGTTTAAGTTATTAATTATTTCTTCCATAACTTCCTCCTTAAATTTAATTTATATGATTTTACCCTATATTTTAGTTTTTATTCAATTTCTATTTAATTTTGTGTTATATTCTACCTGTGCTTTGCCATTTTCATATTTTATGTTCATAATTCCTCCATTTACAATCGCCATTTGTGGCGCAACGTGCCCAATATCTGCATTTACTATTATTGGTACATTTAAGTCCCCTATGGCTTCTATTACTGCTTGTTCAAATGTGGTTCCATAATCTGTTCTAAAAAATAAAGGTCTTCCAAATATTATTCCTTTTATATTATTAAAATATCCACTATTTTTCATTTGCCATAATGTTCTTGTGAGTTCAGGACTAGATGTTTCGAAACACTCTAAATGCCATATAATTCCGTCATCTTTATATTTTTCTATAAAATTTTTTATATTATCATATTTTGTTGCAAAAAACATTTTTATAACATCTAAGTTTCCTCCTAACATTCTGCCTTGTATCTCAACTTTTTTATTTTTTGTTATGCATTTCCAATTATTTTTTTCTGTTAATTCATATCCCATATTTATATTTTCTTTTTCTTTTTCTTCTTGATTTGCAAATTCTTCCTCCATATTTAAATTTACTTTTTCGCATCTATCAAATGATTCTTGAATTACGTCTTTTCCTGATGCTATTTTCAATGCATCTTTTAAATTTCTATATAATGGTTTCATTGCATAGCTTTTTATTGTATCACATTGGATTGATGGAATTTCTAAAACTGTATTAAATAAGAATTCTAAAGTGCTTATATCAGAATATCCTTGCATCCATTTAGGTTCTAATTGATCGATTTTCTTTAAATCCATGTATTCTAGTATTTCCATCAAATAGTCTCCTCCTGTTGCGAAAATAATTAGTTTGACATCTTTATTTTCCAGTAATTCCATTAATTCTTTTGCTCGTTGTTTAGCATCACTACTTCTTCCTTTATAATTTTTTCTAACACTTTCTGTTTCTATTACATTATATCCCATTTCTTTTAATTGCTTTATTGCTTCATCTAATCTTTTTTGTTTTATTTCTTTATTTATTCCACCTGATGGTGCTGTTATACCTATAGTATCACCTATGCACAAGTTTTGTGGATATTTCATATTACCAATCCTTTCTTTTTTTTGCAATTTTATCATAAGTTTGCATATAATACAATAAGAAATTAAATGGAGGGGCTAATTTTAATGTTTGAAGTTAAAACAAATGTGATTGAAAATAATATATTTTATAAAAAAACTCTTATTGTAAAGTATAGAATTGAATATCCTCACATAGTTTTTAAAGGTTTTAATTACAATATTAATAAATTTAATAATTTTAATCAATTAAATGCTATGGAGCTAAAATTATATGCTGAAAAAGATTTATATGAAGATGCTAAAAATGTTTACGATTATAACATATCTAACAATATACCATTTTTCCCATATGAACTTGTTTATAATTATAATATAACATACAATAAAAAACCTATTATTAGTTTATATTTTGATCAATACATATATTCTAGTGGTGCACATGGTTCGACTGTAAGAACATCTCAAACTTGGAATTTAAATACTGGTATGCAGATTTCTCTATCTTCTTTGTTTAATAATAATTGTTGTTATGTTATATTAATTTTAAAAGAAATTTTACATCAAATAGAAACTCAGACTGAGAATGGTACCAACTTTTATTTTGAAAATTATGCTAAACTTGTTATTGAGAATTTTAATTTTGATCAATTTTATTTAGATAATAATACTATTGCAATTTATTTTCAACAATACGATATTGCACCATATTCAAGTGGAATACCTGTTTTTTTAATATATATGGAAAATTTGTTTAACTAGGATTTTGTTCTTAATATTATATTTATGATAAAAATTATATATTTTTAAAAATTTGCACTTTTAATTTGTGTATAAAATTCATGATTAAATAAATCTGCTTCATTTTACTAACTTAAAATTGTCCTAGAATAAATTAACAGACATTCAAAGAAAAAAAATTATAATTTATATTATTATCTGTTACCTATTAGCATATTCTAATAGGTAACAGCATTTTTTATTAGCATTATAAAAAATATTGTCAAAGTAATATTAAACAGTATTAAAAACTTTTTTTCTTATTATATTGTAATTAATAATTTTAATATGAACTTTTAAATTACATTTTTCTGAATACCCCTGCAACTCTTCCTAATATTTGACAGTCAGGTACTATTATTGGTTCCATTGTACTATTTTCTGGTTGTAAGCGTATGTGATCTTTTTCTTTATAGAATGTTTTTACAGTAGCCTCATCTTCTATTAATGCTACTACAATTTGGCCATTGTCTGCTGTATTTTGTTTTTTTACTAAGATATAGTCTCCATCTAAAATACCGGCTTCAATCATACTTTCTCCTCTTACTGTTAGCATAAAACATTCTGAGTTCCCAACAAAATCAATTGGTATAGGAAAAGTATCTGTTACATTTTCAACAGCTAGTATTGGCATACCTGCTGTTATTTTTCCTACTACAGGTACTTCTACTAATTCTTTTTGAGTGTAAAAATCTTTGCTTGATGTCTTTTTTTCTTCTCCTCCACTTCCTTTTAATAAACGTAGAGTTCTTCCTTTTTTGTCTTTTTTCTTAATATATCCTTTTTTTTCTAATCTTTCTAAATATCCATGTACTGTTGCTGTTGAGCTTAATCCAACAGCTTCACCAATTTCTCTTACTGATGGTGGGTATCCATCTGTCATTATTTGTTTTTCAATAAATTTTAGTATTCCTTTTTCTCTTTTATTTAACTCTTCCTTTTTTCTTGGCATTTTTACCACTCCATTCTCAACTTTTTTTATATAATATCATACAAACAAAAGAATGTCAAACAAAAGTTTTAATTTTTATTAAGATTTTTTTAAATTTTTATAAAACGTAGATTTTTATAAGTTGATATGTTATAATTAATTTAGATTTTAAATAATTTACAAAGGGGATTAATTAATTTATGCAAGATTTAATTAACAAAATTTATGAAGATACATATTTTATAGATATTGTTTCAGATATTATTAAGAATAAAACTGTTTTACAAATGAAAAATTATAGACAACATTATGAGACAACTTGCTTTGATCATTGTTTAGTAGCATCTTATTATTGTTATAAATATTGCAAAAAACACAATTTAGATTATATTTCTTGTGCTAGAGCAGCAATGTTACATGATTTATTTTTATATGATTGGCGAAAAAGAATAAATGGTCGTAAAGGTCTACATGCTTTTACACATCCTAAAACTGCTTATGAAAATGCCAATAAACTTTTTATTTTAAATGATAAAGAAAAAGATATAATTTTAAAGCATATGTGGCCAATTAATATTTTTGAAATGCCAAAATATAGAGAAAGCTTTGTTTTAACGATTATTGATAAAAGGTGTGCTATAAGTGAGGCTATTTATCAAATGCGTAAACAATATAGTCAAAAACGAGCATTTAGATTTTTGTATATTTTTTTAAGTTTTCTTATATTAAAAATATAAAGAATACTTTTATAAGAATAAATTTATGTAATAAATTTGTGTGCAACGTGTTTTAATCTATTAGAAAAGTTCTAATAGATTAATAAAAAATCCAACCTTGTGAAATATAGTTGGATTTTTTATTTATCTATTCTGCTTTTTTGTCTGTTTCTTTAACTGTTTCTACTTTTTCTTCTTTAACTGTGTCCACAACTTCTTGTGTTTCTACATTTTCAGTTTCAACAGCTGGTTTTTCTTCAGGAGCTTCACTTACTTCTTCTACTAAATCTTCTTTTAATACTATTTCTTTGTCTTCTATTCTAGCGCCAATTTGTTCTTTAGTTTTAGCTGATTTACCTACTCTGTCTCTTAAATAGTATAATTTAGCACGTCTAGCTTTTCCTACTCTTACTAGTTCAACTTTTTCTACTAATGGAGAATGTACTAAAAATGTTTTTTCTACTCCTACTCCATAAGATGTTTTTCTAACTGTAAAAGTTTGATTTACTCCTCCACCTTGTACTTTAATAATTGTTCCTTCAAAAACTTGGATTCTTTCTTTATTTCCTTCTTTAATTCTAACATGTACTTTAACTGTATTTCCAACTTTTAGTTCAGGAATTTTACTTTTTAATTGTTCATGTTCTATTGATTTTATAATATCCATTTTAGAATTCTACCTCCTTTTTATTTTTGAGCGGTGTATTTTTATCTACACTTCTTTTTATTTTTTCTAAATATTCTTGTTCATCTTTAGATAATTTATATTTTTTAAGTAAATCAGGTCTTTTTAAAAAAGTTACTTTTATTGATTGCTGTTTTCTCCAATCTGAAATATTTTTATGATGCCCAGATAATAATACTTGTGGCACTTCTTTCCCTTCAAATATTTCAGGTCTTGTATATTGAGGATATTCAAGTAAACCTTGTGAAAATGTTTCTTCTTTAATAGATTCTTGTGTTAAAACATTTTCAACATATCTACTTACACTATCTATTAAAACCATTGCTGGTAATTCCCCACCTGTTAGCACATAATCTCCTATAGATATTTCTTCATCCACAATCTTGTCTATTACTCTTTGATCAATACCTTCATAATGTCCACATAAAATAATAATATGTTCTTGCTTTGATAATTCCACTACTTTTTCTTGATTTAGTGTTTTTCCTTGTGGTGACATGTAAATGACTTTGGCATTTTTAGCTTCTATAGACTTATAAGCTCTATATACAACATCTGGCATTATAACCATTCCGGCTCCTCCACCATATGGTGTATCATCAACTTTTTTGTGCTTATTATTTGAAAAATCTCTGATATTTACAGTATTTATTTTTATAAGATTTTTTTCTTGTGCTTTTCCCAATATGCTTTGTTTTGTTGTTACAAACATTTCTGGAAATAGTGTTAAAACATCAAATTGCATTTTTTTCTCCTTTACACATCTTGTAAACCTTTTGGCAATTTTACTATTATTTTATTTTCTTCTAGACAAATTTGTTTTATAACATCTTCTATAGCAGGTAATAAAATTTGCTTTCCTATTTCATTTTTTACAACATATATATCATTACTACCTGTATTATATATATCTTCTAGTATTCCAAGCAATTTTCCCGTTTCTGTATAAACCCTGCTTTGTAGTAAATCAGCTATATAATATCTACCTTCTTCAAGTGGTATAGCATCTTTACGTTCTATTTTTAAAATTCCATTACGTAATTTTTCTGCTTCTTCTACAGTGTTTATATCTGTAAATTTTATTAATACCATATTTTTATGATATTTAACTTCTTGGATTTCATATTGCTTTTTTTTATGGTTTATATCAATATACGTTTTTTTTAAATTATCAAATCTTGTAATATCATCTGTATAAGGGATAACCTTTACCATGCCCTTAATCCCAAATGTATTTACTATTTGACCAATTTCAAAATATTCTTGCATAAACAACTCCTATTTAGTCTTCTACAAATTCTACTTCTACTTTTTTTCTTTCTTTTGCACCTACAGATTTCATAACAGTTCTTATTGATTTTGCAATCTTTCCTTGTCTACCTATAACTTTTCCCATGTCATCTTTTGCTACTTTAACTTGTATTAAAACCTCTTTTTCATTTTTTGCTGTTTCAATGATTTCTATTGCTTCTTGGTTATCTACAAGATGTTTTATAATGGTTTCTAAGATATTCTTCATACCCTATTCCTCCTATTTTGCATTAGCTATTAAAGCCTTAACAGTGTCTGTTGGTTTAGCACCATTTTTAATCCATTTTTCTACTTTTTCTTTGTCTAATACTATAGTAGCAGGATCTGTCATTGGATTATATGTTCCTATTTTTTCTATAATTTTACCATCTCTTGGGCTTCTTGAATCAGCAACAACGATATGATAAAAAGGTGCTTTTTTCTTTCCTTCTCTTTGTAATCTTATTTTTACCATACTATTCACCTCCTTAGACTTGGACAAAGACTTCTTATATAATATTTTAGATTATTTTTACTTTTTAGGCTAAAAATATATAAATTTTTATATAAGTCTTGTATTAAAATTTTAATTTTTTTAATGTGTTTTCATCAATACTATTCATCAATTTTTTCATTCCACCTTTGTTACTTTTTAATTGCTTCATCATTTTTTGTGTCATTTCAAAAGATTTTATGAATTTATTAATTTCTTGTACTGATGTTCCACTTCCTTTAGCAATTCTTTGTCTACGACTTCCATTTAATATTTTTATGTTTCGTTTTTCCTGTGTCGTCATAGAACATATAATTGCCTCTATTTTTTCAAATTCTTTGTCATCTACTTTTAAATCTTTTATTCTATTCATACCTGGAATCATTTTTAGCAATGACGAAAAAGATCCCATTTTTTTTACTTGTCTTAGTTGTGCTAAATAGTCATCTAGATCGAGCTCTTTTTTTCTCATTTGTTTTTCCAGTTTTTCTGCTTGTTCTAAGTCAAAACTTTCTTCTGCTTTTTCTATCACAGATAGTATATCTCCCATACCTAGTATTCTTTGTGCCATCCTATCTGGGTGAAATACTTCTAAATCGCTTAATTTTTCTCCTGTTGCTGCAAATTTAATTGGTTTTCCTGTAACTTTTTTTACTGATAATGCTGCACCACCACGAGTATCACCATCTAGTTTTGTAAGTATTATTCCATCTATTCCAACCTCTTTGTTAAATGTATCTGCAACATTAACTGCTTCTTGTCCTGTCATTGAGTCTACAACTAATAAAATTTCATGTGGTTTTACTGATGATTTCACATTTTTTAATTCTTGCATTAATTCTTCATCAATTTGTAGACGTCCTGCAGTATCTAGTATAATTACATCATTTAATTTTGATATTGCTATGTTTATTGCTTGTTTTGCTATATGTACTACATCTTTTGATTGTTCATTACTAAATACTGGTATATTTAATTGTTTTCCAACTACTTGTAATTGTTTTATGGCTGCTGGTCTATATATATCACATGCTACTAATAATGGTTTTTTACCTTGTTTTCTAAATAAATTTGCAAGTTTACCTGCTGTTGTTGTTTTTCCTGAGCCTTGAAGTCCCACTAGCATTATTATTGTAGGTGGATTTGGTGTAAAATCAACTCTGCTCTCTACACCTCCTAATAGTTCTACTAATTCGTCTTTTACTATTTTAACTACTTGTTGTCCAGGTGTTAATGATTTTAATACATCTTGACCTAATGCTTTCTCTTGAATTGTATTAATAAATTCTTTTACTATTTTATAGTTTACATCTGCTTCAAGCAAAGCAAGCCTTACTTCTCTTAGCATTTCTTTTAAGTCTGATTCTGTTATTCTTGCTTTTCCCCTCATTTTTCTTGTTATTTCTTGCAGACGACTAGATAATCCTTCAAAAGCCATATTTATTCTCCTTTGCTTTTTTAGATATTTACTTTAATTTACTAATTTTGTATTTAAAGTAAGCAATTTAATTCTTTTTTTACATCTTCCAAGATATGTGCTATTTTTTTATCTGAATATTCTTTTTGTATTTTACTTATTTCTAGTAAAGCTTTATTTATTTTCTTTTCTTGTTTTAATGTCCTTTCCATAAATGTAAGCTTTTCTTCGTACTGGAAAAGTTTTTTCTCTCCTTTCTTTATTATATCTCTTACTGCTTGTCTTGTTATATTGTTATTTTCTGCTATTTCAGATAGAGATAAATCATTATTGCAGTAATCATTTATGAATTCATATTGTTTTCCGAGTTAGTAGTTTTCCATAATATTCACATAATAAGCTCATTGTTATTTTATTTTGTAATTCATTATTCTCTTCTTTTTTTTCACTCATAAATTTTTACCTCTTTTTTTGTAATGCAAATATACTTTACACTATATTTTTAGTTTTGTCAAGTGTTTTTTGAAATATCATCTATTTTTTTTGATTTTTTGTAGTTATAATTTTGATTAAGATACCTCTTTTGCATTAGAATATATTTCTTTTAATTTTGAATCAGGATAATATTTATCAAAAAATATGTCAATCTCTCCTTTAGGTTGTATGTTTTTTCTTCTCTCTAAGTGTCTTATTCCGGCTAAACCTGAAATAGTAATATCAAATATAATAAATATGGCACATAAGACTGTAATAATTTTAAAAGTTTTATATTTATATCCAATATCTAATTTATTTATATGTGGAAGTATATATTTTATAAACAATATTCCTCCAATGCCCCAATATATACAATGTAATAAGCTTGTCCTACCATTTATGTTTAATGGTAGATTTTTATAATCCCAAGATATAGTTCCAAACCAGGTTTCTTGCATGTAAGAAAATACATATTCTATTATTCCTCCTAGTAACATCGTTATAAAAAATATCTTTGTATAATTCTTCTTTTTTATGTTTGAAATAACTAAATAATATGCTACAAGCCCTACACCATATACTTGTATAAATGGTCCAAACAATAGTCCTTGCCTTGATACGTAATGGTTATTTTGCACTAATCCTACAATTGTTTCAATAATATATCCTAAAACACTACCAATTATAAATATCCAAAAAATTTTTGTAATTTTTTGGAGTATTCCTTGTTTATCTGTTTCTATAATGTTTAGACTTTCTACTTTTTTCATTTTTTACACCTCAAAATTATTATAATATTAGTTTCTTATAATTATTTTGAGTCTTTCTTAATTTTCTATGAATTTTATTTTCATTTGTAATTTTCTTTCGGTATTTAGATATTTTTAAATTCTTCTAACTTATATAATTCTTTTAAAGGAATATTATTTTTTTCAGCTAGTTCTTTTATACTCTCATATTCAGGATAAATATATATTTTGCCATTACTTGTTACTTTTTTTGCTTTTAATTTACCATATTTAGTATCTATTTCTATTAATTCTCTTTCAAGTTCTGTACGAAATTCAAAGCAATACCTAATTCCTATTGTTGTAGTTTCTCTAAACATTATATTTTGTAATTTGTATATATCTTCTTTTTTACAAGCAACTGTTAATTTATACGCTGGTCTTCCTTTTTTCATAAAAATTGGTGTGTAAAATACGTCTAATGCTCCGTTTTGAAATAATTTTTCACAAGTATATCCTAATATTTCTCCAGAGCAGTCATCTACATTTGTTTCCATTATAACAAAATTTTCATTTGGTTTTTCCATATCTCCATAATATACTTTTAATATATTCGGAATTTTTAAATCTTTATAACCTGCTCCCCAACCTATTTTTTCTGTTGTCATTACAGGTAAAGTTGTAAATTCATCTGCAAGTTCTGCTATAATTGCTGCACCTGTTGGTGTAACTAATTCTGTATCAACATCTATTTGTCTAAATTTAACACTTGCTCCTGCAAAAATTTCACTTGTTGCAGGTACTGGAACTGACATAATTCCATGGGCACATTCTATAAAGCCATATCCGTCATTTACAACACTAGAAATAATCTTATTTGGATTTATCTTCTTAATTAAAATTGCTGTTCCTACAATATCTACAATTGAATCTATTGCTCCTACTTCGTGAAAATGTACTTCATTTAATGGTTTATTATGAACTTTACTTTCTGCTTTTGCTACTCTTAAAAATATTCTTTTTGCTAAATTTTTTACATCATCATTTAAAGAACTTTCATCAATTATTTTATTAACATCATCTAAATTTCTATGCTCGTGATGATGGTGTTCGTGGTAATGCTCATGTTCTTCATGTTCATGGTCGTGATGATGTTCGTGTTCTAAAATTACATCAACATAAGTACCTGTTATTCCGTTTTTTACTTTTTTAGAAATTTCTATTTTATAACCATCAACATTTAATTTTTTTAATTCATTTATCAAGTAATTATTATCACCTATTATTTCTGTTAATGCTCCAAGTGCCATGTTTCCACTAATACCACTTGAACAGTCAAAGTATAATATTTTCAAATTAATCCCCCTTTATTAATTCATATTCTCTTGTTCCAATTCCTAGTTCTGTTGCTGCTTCTACTGTATGAACACCATGTAAAGATTCTATTCTTTTTATTAAAATGTCTTTTCCTGGATCTTCTGAATTATACACAAGATCTAAACAAGCCTGGTCTATTGCAACTGGATCTAATGATGCTAAAATTCCTATATCTTTCATACATGGTAGCGATGCATTTCCATCACAATCACAGTCTTTTGATATATTTTTCATAACATTTATAAATGCTATATTTCCTTTAAAATAGTTTACGACTGATTCTGCTGCATCTGCCATTGCCTCTAAAAATCTGTCTTGTTCTGGCAAATTGTCAAATAATTTAGTTTGGTCATCTGTTGCTCCAGCAGTATGAATTAAAGTTTTTCCTGCTGATGAACCACATCCTATAGATAATTGTTTTAATGCTCCACCATAACCTCCCATTGCGTGTCCTTTAAAATGTGACAATACAAGCATTGAATCATAATTTTCTAAATTTTTTCCAACATAATTTTTCTTTAAAACTTTTCCATTTGGAATATCTAATACCAAATCAGGTCCTTCTCTATCTAATAAATCAAAATTAAAATATTTGTCCCATTCATGTTCTTTGATAAGTTGTAAATGTTTTTCTGTATGGTTTCTTGCTCCCTCATATGCTGTATTACATTCTACAACTGTTCCCTTAACATAATCAACCATATCTTTTACAAATTCTGGTCTTAAATAATTTTGGTTTCCTTTTTCTCCTGAATGCATTTTTACTGCAACTTTTCCTGGTAATTCTTTACCTAGTGTTTTAAACATTTTTACAATATTTTTTGGTGTGATTTCCTTACTAAAATAAACTTTTGATTTTTCCATAATCAATTCCTCCTTAAAAATTAATTTATCCAATTTGTTAAATCTTCGTCATTTTCTCTTCCTGTTAATCTTTTTCCCTCTTTCCAATTATAGCTTGGATATGTTTTTCTTAAATCATTTTCAGCATAACTCATACCTGAACCACCTGAAGTACAAAATGGTATTAATGTTTTTCCTGTAAAATCTTTGCTTTCAATAAAAGTATTTACAATTGTTGGGCAGACTCCCCACCAAATAGGAAATCCTATTAAAATAGTGTCATAACTACTTATATCTAAACTATTTTCTTTCATTTTTGGTCTAAAAGTTTTATTCTGCATCTCGATTGATGACCTACTTTGTTTATTTGTCCAGTCTAAATCTTCTGATGTATATTTTTGTATTGGCTCAATTTCAAATAAATCCCCATTAACTGCTTTTGCAATTTTTTCTGCAACTCTTTTTGTGACACCACTTGCTGAAAAGTAACTTACTAAAACTTTGCTCATTATAAATTCCCCCCATCTTAAAATAGAATTAATTTTCCTTTTCTACAAATTGCTCTACTCTCATACGAAGATGATATTTATCTCTTAATTTTGCTATTTCTTTCATCATAGGAGATTTATGATGTTCATCTAATGCTTCCTTGCTTTCCCATCTATCTATTAAAAGGAGTGTTTCTGGATCATCCATTGGAAAGAAATAGTTATATCTTAAATTTCCTTTTTCAGCTCTTACTCTACCTACTATTCCACTTGAAACCATTTCTTCTGCAAATTCTTTAGCTGTTCCATTTTCTCCTGTATAATATATATTAATTGTTAAACTCATATTAAATCCCTCTTTTCTAATTAACTTTTTCGATAGTAACTTCAAAATCATTATTCATATTTTCAAATATTTCTGTTCCACTTTCTATAGTTCCTAATTTATATAAGGAATTTGAATACCTAAAATCTTTATAAAACACTGATATATTTCCCCAAGGGGCATAATATGCAAAATCTCCTGTTTCTGGAGTATAACCAGAAGGTTGTCCTTCTGTACTTAGTTCATTTGGCAAGGTTGCAATTTTTTCCGTACTATTAAAATCTTCAAATGTTAGTGTTAAAGGTAGCATTTCTAAAAAATCTCGACTTGCTTGATTATCTTCTAACTTTACAAATACTTCTTCATTTCCATTTACAGTTAATTTAATTCTTACATTTTCCAAAATTTCTTCATCTCCTTGAATTTGTGTATTTTGCTCTGTGCTTTCATTGTTGTTTTCTGTATTATTTTCTATACTACCAGTTAATAAATTTTGAGTATTTACATTTTGTTTTTCTCTTTGAATTAATATATCTTCTTGCCTTCCGAAATTATATACTATTAAACCTATTATAATACCAACGATAATTACTACTAAAATTATTGCTATTGATACTGTTTTCTTATTTATTCTTTTCATACTTTATTACTTCCTTATTACCTATTAAAAACCAATTTGAGATAACCAATTATTTACTGTGCTTTGTGAATTTCTGCTACTACTTCCACTTACTGCTAGTCCTTCTGTTACTGTTGCATTTGGTTCTTCATTTTGTATTGTTCGTGGTGTCCCAGAAAGTCCTGATCCTCCTGATGTGCAGAATGGTGCTATTGTTTTTCCTGATAAATCATACTCATCTAAAAATGAATATATAATCATTGGCATATCTCCCCACCAATTTGGATAACCTAAGAAAATTGTGTCATATTCATCAATATTATCAATTTGAGTAGCAATTTCTGGTCTTGCATCATTTCTTTGTTCTTCTTGTGCTACATCTAATAATGTATTATAGTCATCTATATATGCATTTACTGGCTCTAATTTTATAATATCTCCACCTACTGCTTCATGTATGAAATGTGCAACATTTTCAGTATTTCCTGTGTGTGAAAAATATACAACTAATGTTCTTCCTGTTTCTTCTATTTGTGGTTCTTCGTTTGTAACTTCATTTGAGTTTGACACAGCATTTTGATTCATATTATTTTCATCTCCTGCATTTTCTAAATTTGTAGAATTTTGTTCTACATTATTTCTTGTTTTGTTTGTATTTGCCAATTCTTGATTATTATTATTTGAAGTAACCATATAAGCTATTATTCCTAATATTGCAAGTATTATTATTGCAACAATTAAAACTACTATTTTTTTATTCATCCTATTTTTCCTCCTAACCTAACTTATTGTATTCCTCATCAGTAACTTCTTCACACCACTCATTTTTTGTATCTTCTCCTGGTACTTCTATTGCAATATGTGAAAACCAACTGTCTTTTTTTGCGCCGTGCCAATGTTTTACATTTGCAGGAATTACTATTACTTTTCCTGGCTCTAAACTTACTGCTTCTTTTCCTTCTTCTTGATACCAGCCATGACCTGCTGTGCATATTAAAATTTGTCCTCCATTTTTACTTGCGTGATGTATATGCCAATTATTTCTACAGCCTGGCTCAAATGTTACATTTGCTAAAAATATTGGACTTGTATTATCTACTAATGGATTTAGATAACTATTTCCTACAAAATACTTAGCAAACGCATCATTTGGATTACCCTTTCCGAACATATTTACTTTTTCAAATTCTTTTTCTTCCATAATCTACATTCTCCTTTTCTTATTTTAAATTTTTTATTCTGGTATTACTTGATTGATACAACTAATTGCATTTAAACTTCTTGGATAACCTATATAAGGCAAAAGTGCTGTTACTGTATTTAATAATGTTTGCTTATCATTTCCCACATTTACATTTCCTACAATATGCCCTTTTACTTGTGGCTCACAACCACCTTGTGATATTAGTATTGAAAATGTAATTAACTCTCTTTTTTTAACATCTAAACCATTTCTTGTATAGAAATCACCAAAACAGTTATCTGATAAGAATTTTTGTATATGCACTTGATTCTTTGGAGAATTTTTATAATTGTTATCTATTGTTTCTCCAAATATTGATTTTTGTACTTCTAGTCCTTTATCAAATCTATCTTCTATTGTAGTTGTTCCTTGCTTTTCTAATGGTAATTCAATTCCTCTTTCTTTAAAAATTCTATTTGTAGGTTCTAATAAATCTAAAACTTTTAAAATACCAACATAAGGAACTGATTGATATAGAATTTCTTTAATTTCAACTGGTGATACTCCGACATTTAATGCTGAATTTACAAATACTTCATACATCTTTTTTGTTTGTGTAGCAATAGTTGCTGCTAGTATTACCATTTGTCTTGTTCTTTTATCCAAATTGTCTTGTTCTTGTGCTTCATCTAGAGCAAAATTTAAAACAATTTCTTTTAGTTCCTCATCTTCCTTACTAAATTCAATATTTTTAAATAATTCTTCGTAATTTTCAATTGCTTTTTTTGTAACACTCATTGTTTTAAACCTCCTTTACATTATTTTTATTTTTTACCTTCTTTATCAAATTGAAGATAATATAAATAATAAGTGAAATTGCAAGTAAAATTGCTATATATTTTAAATAAAATGATCTTGTACTTTGTTCATAGTCAAAAAACTTAAAGTCTACCAATAAAAACATTTCTTCCCATAATCGTAATGATATAAATGAATATATACCAAAACATATTAAAAGTAATAATATAAAATAATATACATATTCAAATGTACTATTTTTCATTTTTGTATTTAATTCATTCATTATTCCTGTTATATGAAGTCCTACATGAATTGCCATTAGCACAAATCCCCACGAAGTCGAAATCATGTGCAAACTTCTTCCAAACATAGTTGTTTTAATATTTAAAAATTCAAATACATCTGATGAAATCATTATTCCACTTATCATCATTCCTATCATTGCTATAAACAGCAAAAGATTTATAACAATGTGGAATATCCTTTGAAAATTGTGTTTTCCCTTAAATATGCTCTTATACCATTTTATATTTAAAATATTATGTATGATAAATAATACAAATGTTATTGTTCCTAGTATTTCGTGAACTGTATTATCTGTATTGTCTGCATTTCTTACCACTCTAAAACCTATATTATTCATCTTTTGAGTTGGTGTTGTTGAAGCTCTATATGCTGACCTTAAATGTTTTGCATAATCATTCCAACTTCCACCTCTATTCACTTTTAATGTCCCAGTTTCTGCTCCAGTAGGGTTATTAGTATTTTTCTCCATACTCTTTTTGGCTTACTTCTGTCGCTGAAATATAAAAGTCATTTACTGTAACTTCGTGTTGTACTTCATCTGTTTCTCTTTGCATTTCATCTTCTAGACTTCCCATTTGGAAAGTATCACCATTAATTAGTATCATGCCATTGGTCTGTTGTACATTTGAATTATTATTCTGTACTTGGCTTATATTGTTATTGTTGTTTTCATTATCATTTTGTAAATATATTGCAAATACAATACCAGCAATTACAATAAAAATAATTATTGCAATTATTAATGCGATTACTTTTTTATTCATAATCTTCCCTCCAAATATATATTTTTTAAATTTTAAAAACTAAAATTATTTAATTTTTTTGCCTAACTCATACGCTTCTTTATAAAAATGTTCTGGTATCATACCTACTGTGCCACAACCCTTTCCTATAATCATACCTTCATCTTTATAATTCATATAATTTACTAATTTTTTATAATGTACAATTAATGGTTCTACTGTGGAATTATCTGTATTCCAACAAGTCATTATATAAGCTGTTTTTAATCTTTTTCTACTTATTCTACCTGTTCGTGAATAAAATCTATCAATAGTCGCTTTTAAGGTAGCTGTCATAGCAAAATAGTATACTGGTGTTGCAAATACTAACATATCTGCATCTTCTATATTATCTAAAATTTTTATCATATCATCTTGAAATACACAGTCGCCATCCATACCACAATGGTTACAACCAATACAAGGATGAATATTTAAGTGTGCTGTATCAAACCTTACAATTTCATTTCCGTTTTCTTTTGCACCTTTTATAAATTCATCTACTAATGTATTAGATGTTCCGTGTAAATTATAACTTCCTGTTAATATCACTATTTTCATTGTTTCAAACCTCCTGTAAAATTTATTTTAATAATTTTAATAATCCATTATAAGTAATTTCATATATAGTTTGGAACTTAAACGGTACTTTTGCTTTTTCCATTGCTTCCTTTTGTTTTTCTGTTACTTCAGCATAAGGGTATATGCCATACATAAATGGGAAAAATGAAAATATGAATTTGTCTTTTTCCTCTTCTGACATATCTTTAAAAAATTTATCAATACATTTTCTTACCATTTCTACTGATCTACCATAAGCTGTTTTAAATTTTATTAATTCTTCTATTCTACTGTTTTCTTCCATATCATACATATTCATTGAAAGTAACTTTAATAGATTTTTTCTTTTTTCTATGGTTTTGGCTAATTTATCAGCAAAACTTTCTTTTGTTAGTTCTTCATTTTTACTATACAATTCCTCTAAATCTTTTATCCAGTTTTCATATTCTTTTTTAAAAAGTGCTAAAAATATTTCTTCTTTTGTTTGGAAATAATAGTATATAGAAGTTCTTGAAAACTTTCCTTGCTCTCCAATTCCTTTTATTGTAATGTCTTTAAAACTTGTTTCTTTATAAAGTTCCTCACAAGCCTTAATAATTTCTTCTTTCTTATCTTCTCCTATTTCACTATTCATTTTTTGCCTCCTTTTTTCGACATTATGTCAACTTCCATCTATTATATATCACTTTTTTGACATCATGTCAATAGGTTTTTAGAATAAATCGGAAAGCCTTATAATTTTGCAATAATTTAACTTTTCTCTTTGGCTTTCCGCTATTTTGTTTTGCACCAAATTTATGAAATAAATTTTTGTGCAACATGTTTTATCTATTAGAAAAGTCAGCATGACTTTCTTTTGAAAATAAAATCTTATTTACACTTTGAGTTGCGCAACTTAAAGTTTCATGGTATTTCCTAATAGATAAAAAAAGACAAATGATTCTTATCATCTGCCTTATTTCTTGTAATTTATCATACACTATCTTTCTAATTTTATATTTTTCGTTGCTACTTTTTCTATAAAAATCTCATCGTGTTCCACAAAAATTAGCGTAGGTTTATATTTCAAAATTGCATCTTCAATTTGTTCTCTCGTTAATATATCAATAAAATTCAAAGGCTCATCCCAAATATAGATGTTAGCTTGTTCTGATATACTTTTTGCAATTAAAACTTTTTTCTTTTGACCTTCACTCATATCTTCTATATTGGTATCAAAGTCAGATTTTGATAATCCCATTTTTACTAGCATTGCTTTAAAAATGCTTTCATCTATTTCATTTTTATACACAAATTCTTTTAAATTTCCATTTAAATATTCTGTACTTTGAGAAACATAAGATATTTTTATATTGTTTACAACATTTATTTCTCCATCGTATTGTATATTTTGACCTAAAATAAGTTTTAAAACACTTGATTTACCAATACCATTTTTCCCTACTATTGCAATTCTATCTCCATTATTTACTTCAAAGGAAATAGGCTTAAATATTAATTCATTATTATACTTTATTTGTAATTTATTTACTGAAATTAATGGTGTCTTATTACTTGTTAATGGAATAATTTTTAGTGTATCATTTCTATCTATATTTTTTAATAAATTAGTCTTTTCATTTATTGCTTTTTGTATTCTTTGTTCCATAACCTTTGATTTTTTCATCATTTTAGCTGATTTATGTCCTAAATAACCTCTGTCTATTGTTTTCTCCGAATTATTTGTTTTATATTTTGACCTTTCAACTTCATTAGACCATTTTGCAGTATTTCGTGATGCAACTTCTAATTTATTTATATCTTTACTTAATTTTTCGTTTTGTACCATTTCAAAATTATCTTTTCTTTCTTTATTTACTTTCCAAGATGAAAAATTTCCTTTTTGTATTTCAATATTAGTATTATTTATAGAAATAATATGGTCTACAATTTTGTCTAAAAAAATTCTATCATGAGAAACTACTATAAATCCTTTTTTTCTATCTAAATAGTTAATTAAATTATTCCTCGTTTCTATATCCAAATGGCTTGTTGGCTCATCTATAAGTAAAAAGTTATTGCCTTTTAAGAATAAACTTATTAAAAGTATTTTTACTTGTTCTCCACCACTTAACAAATTAAAATTCCTATAAAGAATTTCTGCATCTGTGTTTAATAAATTTAATTCTTTTATAATTTCCCAATCTTGAACATTTGGAGCTAAATCATTTACAATTTCTATTGTCAACTTTTCCTTATCTTTAACTTCAAACGGAAAATAATCGACATCCACACTTTTTGATATTGTTCCTTTATATTCATATTTACCTTGTAATAAATTCAGAAATGTTGTTTTACCTTTTCCATTTCTGCCTATTAACCCTAACTTCCAATCTGTATCTATATTAAATGTTACATTTTCAAATATATTGTTATAACTTCCATCATATCCAAATGTTAAATTATTTATACTTATTAATGACATTATTTCTCCTAATTTTATACATTCGTTTATATTCTGTAACCATTGATATTACTGATTTTTACCACAGCAATTTTTGTATTTCTTCCCACTTCCACATGAATTAGAATACTTTGTATTATATATATTTACAATATTTTTGGTATTATTAATATTTCAATATTTATAAGGACAAAGTAAGTTTTACATTTATAATATTTATATTATTTACTTTATTATAAGTATTTGTTTTCTGTGAACAAATCGTGGACATTGTCCACATCCGTTTACTAAGATTAATCCATATTATTGGTAAAAATTATTTATTATTTTCTTACCACTTATATTATATAGCACTTATTAATATTAATCAAGTTGATAAAAAAATTTTACCTAAAACTTCGTTAATATTTAAAACTCTAGAATATATCATAAAAAGAATATAATATATGTAATAAATTATCCTATTCTTGTCTTTAATAACAATGATTCTTCCGATAATTCTAATTTCGTTTTTTCTTCCTAATATATATAATATTCTATTATGAATTAGAATCATATTTCTATATTTAGTAATTCACTTATATCTTTAATTTTCTTATAATATTTATCACAATTTCCAAATCCATACTCTGCCCATATAAAGGGTAGTTCATTTTTTATAGCAGACTCATAGTCTTTTTGAGTATCCCCAACATATATAGCCTTTAGTATATTATTTCTTTTTAGGACACTATTTATATTTTCATATTTGGTCATTCCTGTATTACCAGAACATTCAAAATCCTTGAAAAATTCTTGCAATGAATAATGTTCTATAAATGACTCTATATAACCTGCCTGACAGTTACTTACAATATATAAATCATATTTATTCACTAATTTTTTTATTGTTTTTTATTGTATTTTTATAAATATGACCGCCATTTTCTTTTAAATAATCATTTTCTTTTTCTTGACATTTTGTAATAAATTCATTTCCATCTTTATTATTGCCTTTAAATAAGTATTCTATAATTTCTCTTTTAGTAAGTCCCATTATATTTTTTATTTGTTCTTTGCTAATATTTAATCCATATTCCATTGCAATTTTATTCCAAATCTTTTCTACTTCTACTGTAGTATCCCATAATGTTCCATCTAAATCAAATAATATTGAATTTTTCAATTTTTAATCTCCTAATTTAATTTTAAAAATTCCAAGCAATCTCTAAAAAATTCTGTATGGCTTTCTGAAAATTGCCCATTTTCTATTAATTTTTCAATTTCTTGTTTCGATGCCCATTTTACATCCTCTAATTCATCTTCTTGAATTTTTATTTTATCTATATTTATGTTCTCTTTTAAATAATAAATATCTACAAAATCATCTTCTGTTTTTAAAGTTTTAAATAATATGATATTATTTTCTATTACATTAATTCCTAATTCTTCTTTAATTTCTGTTATAATCCCTTGTTTACTTGTTTCTCCTGAAACTGGATGTCCTCCTGTTGTAGCCCATTTTCCATCTTTTTTTGCAACTCTTTTTTGTATTAAAAATTCATTTTTATCATTTTGTATAAATACAACGACCGTAATATAATATCTTCCTTTAGGCACTTCTTGACCTTTGTAAATTGTTTCTCCTGTCAAAATCTTATTTTCATCATATAAATCTCTTTTCTCCATTATCAAAAACTCCTTATAAAATTTGTTTTATTTTATCACATTTATATATGCATTTTCAAATCTTTCCATATTATATTGTTCTTGCCATCGTTCGTTTGGTAATTTTCTTTTAAATTCATCATAATTATTTATCACATACAACAACTTATTTTTTAATTCTTCAACACAATTTTTAAATATATAATTATTATCATTGCCTTTTGCTATCTCATTAAAAGTAGGTATATCATTTAATATAGTAAATATTCCTAAAGATAAAGATTCTAATGCTGAATATCCAAAACTTTCTGATTTGCTAGGAAGTACACAAACATCTGCAATTTTATATACTTCTGACATATAATCAAATCTTATTATTTTTATATCTACATTATTCTCTTTTGCTTTAGTTGTTAATGAATCTACAAATTTTTCATATTGTTTATCTAAACCAGTATAAATTATTTCAAATTTTGCCTTATCTTCATTGTTCATTAAACAACAAGCCTCAAGTAGTAATTGAGGTTGTTTTTGTTTAGGCTCTAATCTGCTAGGGACAATTATTTTTAATTTTTCATCATTCAAATTATATTGTGTATTAATTTCGTTTTTGGTTTTAATTGTTTCCAATCTCGTTACATCAATTGCGTGTGGAATAAAATTTACAGAGCAATCTGTTAATTTGCTATATTCATTTGCATAAAATTCTGATGGTGCAACAAATTTAGTTAGTTCATTATCTTTATACTTTTTCATTATTTCAAGTACTTTTTTATAAGACTTTTCACCCCAAGCTAATTTATATTCAAATGGATTCGTATGTATAGTAAAAATTCTTTTCTTGTTTGTCCAAGCCTCTAAGAATAATAATGAATTTAATTGTATAAAATCATACTTCCTCATATCTATTTTGTTTTCAAGTTGTTTTGCTAAATTAGTATATGATTTATTCGTTTCAAAATTTCCAAATGCCTTTTGTACTATATATTCATCTGCCTCCCCTTCCATATTAAATAAGTTTATATTTATATAATTAACTCCATCTTCTTTATGAGATTTTCCAGAAAACATAAATACATCAACTTGATTATTATTTTTGGCAAAAGACCTTGCTAAATCCATTACAAATCTTTCTGTTCCACCTATAGCTTTTCTAGATATCGCCCAAGTATTTACTATCGCTATTTTCATTTTTAATAACACACTCTCTTTCTTTTTTATTAGATAATCCTGTTTCTTTATTATAATCGACTCGTATTCTGTCTTTAAAGTTGTTCTATTTATTTCTTCCATAATATGCATTTTCTATAATACTTATATAATTCTTTTCTGAATTTCTTTGTGAATATTTATATGCTCTATCACTTAAAATTGTATATGTCTTTTCATCAATATTCATTTTCCTTCAGTTTTGGTTGTTCCTAAAGACCATCTTCCTTTTTCATCTTTTAATTTTGAATATACAGTTTTATTTATCCTTATTAACCTATTTTTTAAATCAATATCATTCCAGGTTAGAGCAAATACTTCTCCTGTTCTCATTCCCGTATAACATGCTGTTAAAAATGAATAAGTAAATGTTGTATTATTTTGAAATCTTAATAATATTCTTTCAACTTCTTCTTTGGTATAAATATGTTTTATTCTGTTTTTTTAACTCAAATGATAAAACTCTTGGAATTTGCAAATCGCATGCTGGATTGTTTTTTATAAAGCCAAAATAATTAGTAGCATCTCTTAATGAACTCTTAATTACTTTTTGATAATTTCTTAAAGATTCTTTTGATTCTGATTTTTGATATAACTTTAGTAATGTTTGATTTAATATATAAGGTGTTAAATTGCAAAGCTTATACTTTCCAATTATCTTTTTTATGGAGTCAAATGATTCTGAATATCTTTTAGCAGTCGAATATTTATAGTTTATCTCGAAGTATTCTTTCATCCAATAATCTAAATAATCTGCATAAGACATTTGTGATTCCTTTTTTATTCCACCATTAATATATTCATTATAAGCTTTCTGCCCTGCTATATATGCTTCATTTTTTGTCTTAAATCCAGATTTAGTTATAGATTTCCTTTTTCCATTAACCTTTGCAATTTCAAACTGATATTGATATACTTTTCCTCTTTTTCTAATATTAATCATTTTTAATCACCCTTTCTTTTTTTATTTTTGTAAAACAAAAAAAGAAGTGTCAACATATTTTCAATGTTTCAACTTCTTTATTTTCAATACTTCTTGTCCACATTCTTAGATTTTTGTTGACAAATTGTATTTTTAATTTTATTTTTGATATTGCTAAAAGCCTTTAAATTGGCTATTTAACTGTTCTTTCCACAACAGTTCTTATACTTTTTACCCGAACCACATGGGCAAGGATCATTTCTGCCTATTTTTGGTCCTTCATTTCTAACAGTCTGATTTTGATTAATGTTAATTGCACCTTCACCATCAACACTTTTAATAGCTTCTAAAGCTGCACCTGTTATTCTAGCAGTTTCTTGACGTCTAACTTCCCCTTGTTTTCTAATATTCATCAGTATTTTTACAACATCATATTTTATATTTGATGTCATTTCTTCAAACATGTCCATACCTTCCATTCTGTATTTCACAACTGGATCTTGTTGACCATATGCACGTAAGCCTATACCATCTTTAAGTTCTTCCATACTATCTATATGGTTCATCCATTTTTCATCAACAACCTTTAAAAGTATAACTCTTTCTAGTTCTCTCATTTGCTCTTCGCCAATATCTGCTTCTTTTTCTGCATATTTTTCTAATGCTAATTTTTTTAATTCTTCTTTTACTTTTTCAGGATTTTTTTCGTTTTGTTTTAAAAATTCTGTCATTTCAATAGATAAATTATTTTTTATTTCATTATCTAATGATTCTATTTCTAAATGTGTATGACCATGTTCATCTCCTGATATATATGTGTCTACAATTTCGTCTGATACACTATTTATCATATTTGTCATATTTTCTTTTAGATTTTCTCCATCAAGTACTTCTCGCCTTTGTTTATATATAATTTCCCTTTGCACATTATTTACATCATCGTATTTTAATACATTTTTACGTGTTGCAAAATTTCTACCTTCTACTTTCTTTTGGGCATTTTCAACTGCTTTTGAAATCATTCTTGCTTCTATTGGCATATTTTCATCTGCACCTAATGTGTTATATACTTTTGTAATTGTGTTTCCTCCAAAAATTTTCATTAAATCATCATCAAGTGCTATATAAAATTTGGATTCTCCTGGATCTCCTTGACGTCCACTACGACCTCTTAATTGGTTATCTATTCTTCTTGATTCATGTCTTTCTGTACCAATTATTTTTAATCCTCCTGCTTCAATTACTTTTTGTTTTTCTTCTTTAATATCTTCATCATATTTTGTAACTAATTCTTTAAATTGTTCTCTTGCTCTTAGAATGTCTTGATCATCTGTTTCATAATATGTGTTTGATTCTTCTATTAAATTTGCAGGTACTTTTTTTCTTGCCATTTCTTCTTTTGCTAGATATTCACTGTTACCTCCAAGCATAATATCTGTACCACGTCCGGCCATATTTGTTGCTATTGTAACAGCTCCAAATTTACCAGCCTGTGCAACAATCATTGCTTCTTTTTCATGTGATTTTGCATTTAATACTTCATGTGGTATTCTTTCTTTTTGTAATAATTTACTTAGTTTTTCTGATTTTTCAATTGAAACTGTACCTATTAAAACTGGTTGTCCTTTTTTGTGACTTTCTTTTACACTTTCAACTACAGCTCTAAATTTTGCATTTTCATTTTTATATATAACATCATTTTCATCTTTACGTATCATTGGCTTATTTGTAGGAATAGATATTACATCTAAATTATATATTTCTTCAAATTCTGCTTCTTCTGTCATAGCTGTACCTGTCATACCTGCTAATTTTCCATACATTCTAAAATAATTTTGGAAAGTAATTGTTGCAAGTGTTTTAGATTCATCAGCTATTTTTACATGTTCTTTTGCTTCTATTGCTTGATGTAAACCATTATTATATCTTCTTCCATACATAATACGTCCTGTAAATTCATCTACAATTAATACTTCTCCATTTTTTACAATATAATCTATATCTTTTTTCATAACTCCATGTGCACGTAATGCTTGGTTTACATGATGAACTAAACTTGAATTTTCTAAGTCATTGAAGTTATCTAATTTAAAATATTCTTCTGCTTTTTTTATACCTTTTTGTGTTAATGATGCAGATTTTGCTTTTAAGTCTACTATATAGTCATATTTTTCATTATCTTCTGCTTGGTCAAAATCTTTTACATCTTCTTCTACAATTACTTTTGGTTCTAACCTTTTAACAAAATCTTCTGCCTTTTTATATAAATCTGATGACTCATTTGCTCTACCTGAAATTATAAGTGGTGTACGAGCTTCATCAATTAAAATACTATCAATTTCGTCTACTATTGCATAATGTAATTCACGTTGTACTAATTGATTTTTATAAATTACCATATTATCTCTTAAATAGTCAAATCCAAATTCATTGTTTGTACCATATGTTACATCTGCTGAATATGCTTTTTGTTTTTGAGCAGGTTCCATTCCTGCAATAACAAGTCCTACAGAAAGTCCAAGGAATTTATATAATTTTCCCATCCATTCACTATCTCTTTTTGCTAGGTAATCATTAACTGTAACCACATGTACTCCTTTTCCTTCTAAGGCATTTAAATAAACTGGAAGTGTTGCTACAAGTGTTTTTCCTTCACCAGTTTTCATCTCTGCAATTCTTCCTTGATGTAATATTATTCCACCTATTAATTGTACATCAAAATGCCTTAATCCTAAAGTTCTTTTAGATGCTTCTCTTACAACTGCAAATGCTTCTGGTAATATATCATCTAGAGTTTTTCCCTCTTTTAATTTATTTTTAAAATAATCTGTTTTTGCTCTTAATTCACTATCACTTAATTTAGAAATCTCTTCTTCTAAACTATTTATTTGTTTTACTATAGGCATTACCCTTTTAACTTCCTTTTCGCTATATGATTTAAATAGTTTCATTTTTAAATACTTCCTCCCACGTTCTTTTTTTCTTTGTTACTATATCACTAAAATTAAAATTTAGCAATAGTTTTTAGTGTAATATTTTTATTATAACAGCATAAATTCTATTAAAGTATTATTTTAAAGTGAGGAATTTATATGTTTGTTTATAATATAAAAGTAAATGGTAGCAAAATTTTTAAAATCTTTTTTACAGCTGTTGTAGCTTTGGTTACCTGTATTTTATGTTTTGTTATTTTTAGAATTTTTAGTGGTGCTGATTTAGATAGTTCAACTTTGTCAGGGTGTGTTAAACAAAATGGGGTATATCAGATTAGCCCTAATAATTATACAAATGTGTTAAAAGCTGTTCATGATGATATTGATCCCTATGTTGGAACTAAAATTTCATTTACAGGTTATGTGTATAGACTTTTGGATTTTAGTGATTCTCAGTTTGTTTTAGCTAGAGATATGGTTATTTCTTCTGATTTTCAGACTGTTGTAGTTGGTTTTTTGTGTGAGGCTAAAAATGCTAGTAATTTTTCTGATAATTCCTGGGTAGAAATAACCGGCGAAATTATAAAAGGTGATTACCATGGTGATATGCCAATTATTAAAATTACAGATATTAAAAATTGTGATAAACCTAATGAAGAATTGGTTTATCCTCCTGATGAGACATATATCCCTGTTGATGGTAAGACTTAGTCAAAATTTTAAGGAGTTATCAATACTATGATAGCTCCTTTATAATATTTAATTTTCTTTTATTTAAAGAATATATTTTTAGTCATTATTTATTCATAACCTAACTCTACTCACCTGGTTGCTTTTCTTCCTTATTTTCAGTATCATTTTTGTTAATATCTTGTTTAATATCACCTTCTAATTCTCTAGTTAATTTGCTCCTAAAATCATCTAATATTTCTGTAAAAGCTTCATTTGTTGGTCTACCTGCATCTTGTACTGCTTTTAAAGAAGTTACTACTTCTAATACATTGCTAGTTAATACTCTTGCTGTTTCAACGTCAATGGCACTTCCACTAGAAATTTTTTGAACTTTTTCAATTGCTTGTTTAGATCGTTCACTCTCTGTTCTTAACATTTCATTCATTCTATCTACAAATTGATTATGTATATCTACTGCCTGTATCAAAGAATCATTAGCTTCAGCTGTTACAACTATTCCTTTTAATTCTGGTAGTAAACTTGATAAATCTTGATCATAATCACTTGCAAGTTCTTCATTATGTTGAGCTAATAATCTTGACATTATTGCTTTAGTTGCTGCATTTATGGTTATACCTCTACAATTATCTATTTTCCTATCGATTTTCTTTTCTACTCCAACTAGTTGTAAACTTTGGTCTATTTGTAACAAGGTTTTTTCTGTAAATTCAGTTTTTTGTGTTCTTTCTTCTTGTAATTTTCTTGCTACTTCTTGTAAGGCAATAATCTGATATTGTGTATTAGCATATTGCTCTGCTGAATTTTGGGCCATAATTTCTAATTTTCCTGCATTAGTTCTTAATTCATTTCTTATATTTTCTAATTTTTCTTGAATTACATCTATGTTTGTTAAAACTTTTGTCCTTCTATATCTTTCACCTGATAATATTCGTTTTGGTTTATCTTTTAGGCTTCTTAAAGCTGTTAAAGGTGATTTTTTCAATAAATCTATGAATTTTTCTCCTTCAGGTTCACTATTTTCGTCTATCGACATCATTAATTCAGTAAACATTTCTTCTATACTTATATCATGTGTTCTTAATGTTCCTATTAATATATCTAACTCTTTGTATATTTTTTCTGTTTCTTCTTTTCCGAATTCATCTATTGTTTGGGTATTATGTATGTCAATTGTTGAAATGTATTCATCAACTATTCTCTTTCCTTCTTCAGATAATTCTGAATAAGATGGTATTTTTGTTGTTAGTGTTGACATTTGTGCATTTACTTGTTCTTTTAAATTTGTCATTAGATTAGTATTATCATTCTTTGTTTTTAATTTATTCATTCTCTTTCATTCCCTTCTTCTCTTTCCATAATTTCTTGTATTTCTTCTTTTGTTAAAATTTTTGTCTTTTTATAATCAATTGGTAAATCTGATATGTCATCTAAATTTACAAATATCTCAAATTCTAATTTACTTCCATAATGTGAACCATATTTTTTTACATCTATACCCAAATCCCTGCAATCCTCCTGATACTCTTTCCATAATGGTTGTAAATCGTATTTATGATAACTTTTCTTTTTACGAATGCAATCATACATATTTCTTTCTTCTTTTGGTTCTATTTCATATTTTTTTGGTATTTGGGGTAAATATACTTCAGCACTATCAGTATTCATATCTTCTAATGGTAATAACTTCCATACATTATATCTATATCTGATGTCTAGGTTATTATAAACAAATTTAATTTTTGATAATAGATTTCTCGTTTCTTCTAATGTAAGTTGTCCATTTATGTTTTTAAACTCTTTTAATTCTTTTAATAAATTTTCTTTTTCTTGTCTATCATATTCATTATCCCCATTATTCATCTTATTTTTAACTAAGAATATAGCTATGTCTATATCATTAGATGTAATTCCTTCTCTTTTTATTTTATCTTCTATAATTTGCTGATTTTCTTCTTCATCACATATTTTTTGTTTTTTACTGTAAAATTTTACTTTTGAACTTTTTTTCACTTTTCTTTTATTTAATAAATCAATTATATAATTAGGTATTTCAGCTTCACGTTCATCAATTTCATAAAAAGTTTTTCCTTTTAAATCGTCAATGTAATCATATAATAATCCTTCAAAATCTATCTTGCAATATTTTCCTTCTTTTCTTTTTTTCTTTCCTATATATTTTTCTTCTATATTTTCTTTAAATTCTTTTAAATCTTTTACTCTATGATAAATTATTTCTACACATTTTTGTCCATCATTAACTATTATTTGTCTAGATTTAAATCCAAACTTTTTGTATATGTTTTCACATTCTACAATGCTTATATTTTCATCTGTTATTATACTTTTAAGTACTGCTCTTAATAAAGAAAAATTAACTTTATTAGTTTTTAATGTTACCAAACCATTTCTTATATAGCTTTGCATGCCATATTTCCAGTAGTCTAAATCTTTATATTGGAGTTCTGGTAAATACAACACTTCTTTAAATGGGTCATTAGCTATGTTACATAAATGTGCATTAAAGATTTTTGCTTTTACTAAATTAATATAATAGCATGAGTTTTCTTCCATATCAATTATTATTAATCTTTCTAATAAATTTTTATCTTTTAATATTTTTTCTTCCTCTACTTCTAATATTTCATCTTTTACTGGAAATATTCTATTTGCAGTTCTTAATAATTGCTTTTTTTCTTCTAATTGTTTTATAAAACACACTTTTTCTTCTTGACTGTCATATTGCATTAAAGTAGTCGTTTTTTGCTTATTTCCATATATTAGATGTTCTACTTGATTTCTCCATAAAACATTAAACTTTAATATACTTATATTTCTATGTAATCTCTCTATTTCTTTTTTGCTGATATATGGACTATATAAATTAAGTACTTGTTTTAATATTTTTATATGTTCGATTTCTTGTTCTAAATTATTAAAATCTTGATAATTTTTTGATTCATATATATAATGTATATTCCTTTCTATTATTTTTTCACAATTTTGAACTGTATTATAGATATATTTGTCAATATTTAATTCTACTTTAGCAATTTCTTTAATAATTATATCTTCAACTTTTCTATATTTTTCATATTGTTCTGTTTCGATAAGTTTATTGTACATCTGATAATATTGTTCTTTTATCACATTTAAAGATTTAATTTCTCTAGCTTTAGAACTATAAAATAACATATTACATATTAAATATAACTTATCAATTTTTTGTATCATTATTTTAGCTTTTATATCTAATAGTTCTTTTGTTAATACTTTATTATTCATATTTTTAACTCCTGATATTTTTTTATATAAAGCTTATGCAATTATATCACTTTTATATTATTTTGTAAATATATTATGTCTATTTTTATCTTTTCGTATCTGTTAAGTAATATGTAGCAAAGTCCTTTACTTCTTAGGCAAAATATGATACAATTGTATCATATTTTATTTGGAGGTAAAAGTATGGAAAAAAATGAAACAATCCTAATTTTGGACTTTGGTGGACAATATAATCAATTAATAGCTCGTAGAGTTCGTGAATGTAATGTATATTCTGAGGTTGTGCCTTTTAATATTTCTTTAGAAAAAATTAAAGAGAAAAATCCAAAAGGCATTATTTTTACTGGAGGACCAGCAAGTGTATATGGAGACGATTCCCCTAAATGTGATCCTGAAATCTTCAATTTGGGAATTCCAGTTTTAGGAATTTGCTATGGTATGCAATTAATGACACATATATTAGGCGGAAATGTAGCAAAAGCAGGAAAAAGAGAATATGGAACAACAAATGTTATAATAGATAATACTTCTTTACTATTCCAAGGTTTTGGTTCTACAAATGGATTTTTAATGAGTCATACTGATTTCGTGGAATCTGTTCCTAAAGGATTTACAAACATTGGGAAAACATCATCTTGTCCAAATGCTGCGATGGAAAATAAAGATAAAAAACTTTATGGTATTCAATTTCATCCTGAGGTAAATAATTCAATAAATGGTACATTAGTTATTAAAAACTTTTTATATAATATATGTAATTGTTCAGGAGATTGGACAATGTCATCTTTTGTTGAAGATAGTATTAAAACTTTAAAAGAAAAAATTGGAGATAAAAAGGTTCTATGTGCGTTATCTGGTGGTGTAGATTCTTCTGTGGCTGCTGTATTAATAAGTAAAGCTGCTGGAAATAATTTAACATGTATATTTTTAGATCATGGGCTTTTACGTAAAAATGAAGGTGATGAAGTAGAAAAAGTATTTAAAGAACAATTTGATATAAATCTAATTCGAGTAAATTGTCAAGATAGGTTTTTATCAAAGTTAGCAGGAGTAACAGATCCTGAACAGAAAAGAAAAATTATTGGTGAAGAATTTATTCGTGTATTTGAGGAAGAGGCTAAAAAAATTGGAGCAGTTGACTTTTTAGTACAAGGTACAATTTATCCAGATGTAATTGAAAGTGGTCTTGGTAAAAGTTCTGTAATAAAAAGTCATCATAATGTTGGTGGACTACCTGAGCATGTAGATTTTAAAGAAATAATTGAACCTCTAAGAAATTTATTTAAAGATGAAGTTCGTAAAACAGGTTTAGAGCTTGGAATTCCTGAAAACTTAGTATTTAGGCAACCTTTCCCTGGTCCAGGTCTTGCAATTCGTGTAATTGGAGATATTACAAATGATAAATTAGATATTCTAAAAGAGGCAGATAGTATCTTTAGAGAAGAAATTGCAAATGCTGGTTTACACAAATCTATCAATCAATATTTTGCAGTTTTGACAAACTTAAAATCTGTGGGAGTTATGGGTGATGAAAGAACTTATGACTATACAATTGCTTTACGTGCTGTAGAAACTACAGATTTTATGACAGGTGTGTGGAGTAAAATCCCTTATGATGTTTTAGAAAAAGTATCTTCTAGGATTGTTAATGAAGTTAACCATGTTAATCGTGTGGTTTATGATATAACATCTAAGCCACCTGCAACAATTGAGTGGGAGTAGTACATATATTAATTTATATGAATAATTATAAGATACTGTTTTTATATTATTCTTATATTAATAGGTAAATAAAATCTTAAAAAATAGATCTGATTTTAGCTAAAATCAGATCTATTTTTAACCTAATCTTTTCCTAATATTGTTTTCATAACTCCTCCATCTATTAAAGTTCCAAAAACATTTTTTAAAATTATTAACACAATTGGTCCTATAAGCATTCCCATAATCCCTATAAATTTGAAGCCTGTATACATAGCAATTAGTGTAAAAATTGGATGAACACCTATATTTTTGCTTACTAGTCTAGGTTCTAATAGTTGTCTTACAATAGACATTATTATTAATAATATTATTATTGCTATTCCTAAATTTAAATCTCCATTTATTCCACATATAATAGCCCATGGTATCATTACAGTACCTGATCCAAGTATTGGTAGGGCATCTACAAATCCTATCCCTAGTGCAATAAGCAATGGAAATTCTATTGCAAAACCTGTAAATTTAAGTATATATAAACCTATTAAAGATATTACAAAAGAGACTAAAATAAGTGTTGCTTCAGCCTTTAAATACCCACCTAGTGTTTTTACTAAGTCTCTAAAATGATTACCTACTCTCATAACCCATGTTCTAGGCAAATGATGTTCAATTAAATCTATTATATAAATTTTATCAACACACATTAAATATAATGCAATAACAGTAATTGAAACATAAATTGCTATCTCAGGTATTGCTGTTACTATATCTATTAATCCATTTAAAAAATTTCTTATCCAATTAGATACAGTATCTAAAATATCCCCTGTAGAATTTTGCAGTACTGTATTTAATTCGTTTGGTAATTTGATTTTTTCTAAATTAGAATTATTTAAAAAACCTTGAAATATTGAATATGTTTTTTCAATATAGCTGTTTAAATCATCCAATAAATTTGAAGCTTCTGAAAACAATGTAATTATTATCCAGGCTAATGTTCCTACTATTATTAATGATACTATTATAAATATTATTATTGAACTTGCTCTTCTTGTAAGTTTTGTCTTTTTCATAATCCATTTAATTATTGGCTCAATAATTAAATAAATAATAAATGCTATTAGAAAAGGCATATAAAAAATTGATAATTTAAATGCTGCCCATAATCCAATTAATATTAAGATTACATATATAACTTTTTTTAAAACTCTTGTCCAATAGGACATATCTATAATCATATTAAACTCCAAAATATCGTAATTATTCCAATTTCTTTAATTTATTATATGCAAAATAAGGCGAAAATATCCGCCTTATTTGTAAGTTGCATATATTGCAATTTTGAATAACTGTAATTTTACTTAAGCAATTATTCATTTGTTTTACATTCACATATATTTTCTAAAGTTTTAGCTATTTCATGTTCTCCTATTTTTGAACCATTATGACATAAATCTCCTAAAGTCAATATTCCTATAACATGATTATTGTTATCACAAACTGGCAATCTTTTTATTTGTTTTTCAGACATTTTTATTTCTGCTTTGTTTATTTCATCATTTTCTGAGCAAGTACATACATTACAAGTCATAACATCACTAACTGGTGTAGTATTATTATCTTTGTTACATGCAACAGCTCTTAGTAAAATGTCTCTATCTGTTACTATTCCACATAAACAATTATTATCATCACAAACTGGAATTGAACCTATATGATTTTGGTTCATTAATTTTGCAACATCACTTATTGTAGTATTTGGTTTAACACAACAAACACTATTTGTCATACAATCTTTTACCTTCATTATTTTTACCACCTTTCAATTAATCTCATTATTATTTTTTGTTTTTTTTTTATTTTTTATTCTATATTATTTTTGTCATTATAGTAGTTTTTTACAGTTTTGGAATTTTTTTAAAAAAAGTGGATATAATTTTTATATAAAATATTTAATTGGAGGTTATAATATGGATTTGAAAAGAGTTCACTATATTTTGGATAATAAGGAAAAATCAGATATTTTTTATAATGAGAGACCTGTTTGGATTCAAGGTGTAAATCAGCATGTTGCAAAAGTTGGTTTTATTGATAATTTTGAAGAAAAAGATGTATATATTGAAGATTTATATGAGAAAAATCTATATAATTAACTTAAATATTATTTGTAGTCTTTAAATTTACTTATATCATTTTTTTATTTTAGATTACTGAAATATTTTTCAAAATATTTCAGTTAATCTATTGAAAAAGAAAAAAAAATGTGCTAATATATAAAAGTACTTATGTGATAGGGGTATAGTGTTAATGGTAGCACATCGGTCTCCAAAACCGCCTGTGAGGGTTCGAGTCCTTCTACCCCTGCCAAGTACTATTTTTTTAAGCAGGTGATTATTATACAAAAGCTTTTTGCAAAAATATGCTTCATGTTTATTTTATTTCTTATATTTATTTCAATTTTTTTTATTCCAATAATTCAATGTAATGATATAAATCAAGATGTAAATAATGGTGAAATTATTAATTTAGATCCAAACAAATATGGGTTTATTTGGCCAATACCTGGATATACTAAAATTAGTTCACCATATGGAAAAAGACAAGCACCAACTGGAGGAGCTTCTAGTTTTCATTATGGTTGTGATATTCCTGCTCCACAGGGGACTAAGTTAATTGCAATCCATGATGGTGAAATAACTTTTACAAATTTCCTAGGTGCAGGTGGTTTTACAATCACTCTTTCTTTTGATAATTATAAAGTTACATATTGCCATGTTGATTCAAATTTTATTGTTTCTGTTGGAGATATTGTTAAACAAGGGCAAGTTATAGGTTATGTTGGTCCTAAAAATGTTTATAATGTTCCATGGAATCCATATAAGGATAGCAATGGTAATCCTACAAATGGTGCAACTACAGGCTGTCATTTGCATATTGGTTTTAGGGTTGATGATAAATATCAAGATCCGATGACATTTTTTTAGTGCATTAAAAATCCCCATTTAAAACCGTTCTGTATGGATTATTTTCCATTTACAACTATTTTAAATGGGAGTATATTAAATTACATATCATCTTCATTGTCTTCACTTTCGTCGTCATTTTCTTCTTCATCACATCCGCTACAAGATGAGCACTCTCCATGACATCCTTGTATCTCATCATCTAATTCACCTGACCAGTCAAGCTCGATTATGTTATTACATTCTGGGCATTGTACTTCAGTCTTGTTTTCATCTACATCTATTACAAATTCATAATTACAATATGGGCAAACAATCTCAAAATCAAACCCATCATCTGAATATATGTCTTTTTCTATGTTTTCTACAATGGTTTCAATTTTTTCTAGTCTATTTTCTAATTCTTTGTGCTTTTTTTCTAAATTTTCTACTTCTGATTCCTTATAATTCATTATATGATCCATTTGATTTAAAACTGCATTCAAAAAGTCGGCAAATCTTAGTTTAATATATTCAAGATCTTCTTTATTTTTTATATTTTTTTCAATATCTTCCAAAAAACTTGTATAATTATCTTTTAATACACCCATTTGCAATCTACCTTTCTAAAACTTACACTCTTTCCATGTATTCACATGTACGTGTATCTATTTTTAATACATCACCAATATTTACAAATAGTGGTACTTGCAATTCTAATCCTGTTTCTAATTTTGCTGGTTTTCCTGAAGTTGTTGTTGTATTTCCACTAAATCCTGGTTCTGTATATGTAACTTCCAATTCAACAAATGTTGGTGGTTCTACTGCAAATATGTTACCTTTATATGAAAGTATTGTTACTTCCATATTTTCTTTTAAGTATTTTAAACAATCTCCTAATTGATCTTCATTTAATGGAATTTGGTCATATGTTACATTATCCATAAAATAATATAATCCACCATCATTATATAAGTATTGCATAACTTTTTTTTCTATTTCTGCTCCAGGAAATTTATCTGATGGATTAAATGTTTTTTCAAGTGTTGCACCTGTTATAACATTTTTTAATTTTGTTCTAACAAATGCAGACCCCTTACCTGGTTTTACATGTTGAAATTCAACTACTCTAAATACATTTCCTTCCATTTCAAATGTTGTTCCATTTCTAAAATCTCCTGCTGAGTAAACTCCTGCCATATTTATTTCTCCTTTCAAAATTCTTATTACTTGCATATTTTACTACAAAATCGCTTAAAAATCAATACTTTTTTAAATTACAATATAATTTTTCTCAGAATTGGTTAAATTTATACATCCAAATTTTGTAATTTGTACTGTATCTTCTATTCTTACTCCAAATTTTCCTGGTACATAGATTCCCGGTTCATCTGTAACTACCATATTTTCTTTTAATAATGTATCATTTTTATAACTTATATATGGTGGTTCATGTATTTCTAATCCTACTCCATGACCTAAACTATGTATTAAATCATAATTGTGTAATCTAAAATCATTTTCTACCATTTTACTTACTAATCTTGTACTCATTCCATCTTTATAATCTTTTAGTGTTTGTATTTGATTTTTCAAAACTAGGTCATATATTGGTTTTACTTCTTCTAATATTTTTCCAACAAAAAATGTTCTTGTCATGTCTGAACAATATCCATTTACTTTGCAACCCATGTCAATTGTAATAATATCTTCATTTTGAATCTTTCTATTTGTAGGTACTGCATGTGGTTTTGATGTATTTTCTCCTGAAGCAACAATTGTTTCAAAAGATATCCCATCTGCATATTTATTATAATAGTCCTCTATTTCTTTTGCAATTTGCTTTTCTGTCATTCCAGGTTTTATATATTTCAAAATATATTTAAAGCAATCATCTGTAATATTACATGCTTTAGTTATATTATGCATTTCTTCTTCATCTTTTATCATTCTTTGTTTTTCTATTATATATTCTGTTTCTACTAAATTATTTATCTTGTATTTGTGCATATATTCTTTATACATTGCATATGTTACGTAATGCTCTTCAAATCCTACATTTTCACAAAACATAAAAAAATTTTCATAGTCATCTTTTGATACATCATTAATATCATATACTATTATTTCATCAAAAAGTGTTAATATACTATGTACGTGTTCTATATATCTTCCATCTGTAATATATATATTTTCTTTTCGTGTAAGTAATAATGTTCCTTCTGCTTCAATATTTGTTAAATATCTTATATTTATTGGGTTTGATATTATTATTCCTTGCATATCTAAACTATTCATTTTATTTCTTAACCATTGTAATTTTGGGTTCATGCTTTGCTCCTTTTAAAAATTAATTTCTATATAAACCTAAAGTAAAAATCTGCATTAAAATAGCTTTTATTGTTTCAAATGGTACATACATACTTATAAATGTTCCTAATACTATAAAAGGTCCAAATGGGATATATTCATTCGATTTTTTTATTCTTGTTATAAGCAATAAAATACTTAATACTGCTCCTATTAAAAATGATAATAAAGTTATAATGATTATATTAGATAAACCAAATAATAGCCCTAATGCTCCCATTAGTTTGACATCACCAAATCCCATTGCTTCTTTGCCATATATAAACCCACCAATAACTGTGATTAGTAAGAATATTCCTGCTCCTGTAAACATTCCAAGTACTAAATTTATACTTATTGCTACATCTGAAAGTCCATATAAAAATGCAAATATTAGCCCTATTTCAAATAAGAGTAAATTTAATCTGTTTGGTATTATTTGATGTTTATAATCAATAATAAATGCTGATATTAGTATTGGTGTAATTATTAGGTATTTAATTAAATCTAAATTTGCAATTAATGTAGTTTTTATCCCACAAAAATATATTAAAGTTACATAGATTATAGCTATTAAAAATATCAATATATAATGTGGTCTAAATTTCATTTTATTTTCTCTAAAAAAATCTTTAGAAATTACTTTTTTGTATTCTGGTAATCTTTCGTTTGCCCAACCTACTATTTGAGCTATAAAAATTGATGCTATTACTGCTATTGCATAATATATTATGTGTATATCATTTATGTACATATTTTTCCTCCAATTATTTTCTTTAGCGTTCTTCTCTGTCTATCATTTTTTGTTTTATTTTATTTTCTATAGGTCTTTTCCATGCTGTATACCAATAATCTTTTTCATTTATTGGTTCTATTAAAATTGTATGCATATTGCATCTATTTCCTCCCAAAATATCTGTAAATACTTGGTCTCCCACTACTGCTATATTTTGAGGTTCTATGTTTAGTTTTTTTCGTATTTTTTCAAATCCTATTTTTAATGGTTTCATACCAAAATATCTATATGGTATATCTAATATTCCTGCTACTTTCTCGACTTTTCTACGTTTATTTGTGTTTGATAATATATATAATCTTATATTTTGTAATTTTACATTTTCTACCCATTTAATGATATTTGGGGAAAGCTGTTGTGTATAGTCAATTAAAGTATTGTCTACATCTAAAATAACGACTTTTATATTGTTTTTTACTAGATATTCAATTGGAATTTCTTCTACTTTTTTAAAATATGCTTTTGGGCTTATATCCAATTTTCTTTTCCCCTTTCTTTTGCTAAGTTATTTTTCTTTATATTATATTATCTTTTTAAAAAAATCAATACTTAAATTTAAAAAGATATATAAAATGTTACAATTCACTTGCAATTTTACAAGTGAACTGTATCATAAGATTATTTTCTAAGTTCTGCTCCAACATCTTTCTCTAATTCTGAAACAATTCCCTCCATCACTTTATTTACTTCTTCATCTAATAATGTTTTATTTTTATCTCTAAATATAAGTGCATATGCAACACTTTTCTTGTTTTTTCCTAAAACTTCTTCATTTCTATATATATCAAATAATTCTTTAGATTCAAGCAATTTTTTAGCTTTTTTTGTAATTATCTTTTCTATTTGACCAACTTCTATATTTTCGTCTACAATAATCGCAATATCTCTTTCTACAGCTGGATATTTTGGTATTTCTACATATTTTTTACTATTTCTTGCATATTTTGTTACTTTTGTTATATTTAATTCTGCTAAATAAACTTTTTTGTTAATTTCATAGTTATCTAATACTTTTGGATGTGCTTCACCAATTGTTGCTATAATATCTTTTCCAATTTTTATATTTGCACATCTGCCTGGGTGATAAGACATATTATTTTTTTCTTTTTCTATATCATATCTATTTACAGAAATTTGTTGTAATATATTTTCTATTAATCCTTTTACTATATAAAAGTCTAAATTTTCTCCATACATTCCAATTGTTAAGATTTTTTCTTCTTCAGGCACTTCTCCTTTTTCAATGTTTTTATTGATATTTTGGTATCTTCTTGAAATGTCAAATAATTTTGCTTCTTTATTTTTCTTATTAATATTTGTTGTAATAGTTGATAACATACTTGGGATTGTAGATGGTCTCATATATTTATAATCATCATTTAATGGATTTTTTATACATATTGCTAGTTTTTTTAGTTCTTCTGAAATATTAGCTTTATCTAATTCTTTTTCATTTATAAATCCATATGTGTAGATTTCAGATAGTCCATTATTTTGTAATGTTTCTAAAATTTTATCTTCTATTTTTTGTTCTTTGTTTTTTACTCCTAGTGTTGTTTCTGCTTTTATCAAAGTAGTATCTAGTTTATCATATCCATAAAATCTTGCAATTTCTTCTGCTAAGTCTGCCATTTGTTCTATATCTTGTCTAAAATATGGTATAATTGCTATATCATCTTCAATTTTTATTTCTAATCTTTCTAAAATATTTATCATTTCTTTTTTACTTAAATTGGTACCTAATAATTTATTGATCTTTTCAGGTTCCAATTTTATTTTATTTATTTTTTGTTTTGTAGGATATCTATCTATTTTTCCTTTAATTTCTTCTCCTGCGCCTAACATTTCTACCAATTGTACTGCTCTATTTACAGCTCTTAGTGCATTTTCAGGAGACAATCCTTTTTCAAATCTTGATGAACTTTCTGTTCTTAATCCGACTTTTTTTGCTGTTTTTCTTACACTTCCTCCATAGAATACTGCTGATTCAAAAACTACTGTTTTTGTATCTTTTTCTATTTCTGAATTTAGCCCACCCATAACACCTGCAATTGCAACAGGCTTTTTATCGTCTGCAATAACTAAATCATTTTCATCTAGTATTCTTTCTGTCTCGTCTAATGTTACTATTTTTTCTCCATTTTTAGCTCTTCTTACTGTTATATGTCTTCCTTCAATAGACTCAATATCAAATGCATGCATTGGTTGCCCCATTTCAAGCATTACATAATTTGTAATATCTACTATATTGTTAATACTTCTCATACCACATGCTTTTAGTCTTTTAACCATCCATTTTGGAGATGGTCCTATTTTTACGTTTTTTACCATTCTTGCTATATATCTATAACATAAATCAGGTGCTTCAATATCTACTTTTAATCCTTCTATTTCATCTTTGTCTTCAATTTTTTTTGATTTTTCATCTATATCTTTTCTAGGATTTTTGAAATCTGTGTTTAGTGCAACTGCTGTTTCTCTTCCTAGTCCTTCAATTGATAGACAATCAGGTCTATTAGGTGTAATTTCAAAATCTATAACTTCTTCTTTTAAATCTAAAACTTTTACTATATCTTCTCCTAAATGCTCCTCTAGATTTGTATTTGCTAAAACTTTAATTTTGTCTTTTCTTTCTAAAATCATAATTCCATCTTCAATTTGATTTTGATATTCATTTACGTCTATATTTAACTCCCCAACAGAACACATCATTCCGCAGGATTCTACACCTCTAAGCATCCCGGTTTTTATGTTTTTTCCATTTGGTAGCTCTGCTCCATTTTTTGCAATTGGCACAATATCTCCGACTTCAATATTAGGCGCTCCTGTTACAATTTGCAATATTTCTTTTCCTATATCAACTTTTGTAACTAATAGATGATCTGAGTCTTCATGTTTTTTTATTTCTAAAATTTTACCAACAACAACATTTTTTATATCATTACCTCTTAAATCTATTGTTTCTACTTTTTGACCAGCCATAGTCAAAATATCACCTAATTTTAGTGTATCTACATCTATATTAGCATATTCTTCTAACCATTCTCTACTTGCTTTCATCTTCTTCACTCCTCTATATTATTTTTTGATATAAGTTTAAAATTGCTTTAAAAATCTAACATCATTTTCATATAATAGTCTTAAATCTTCTATTCCAAATTTTGCCATAGCAATTCTTTCTACTCCAAAGCCAAATGCAAATCCTGAATATTCATTTGGATCTATTCCACAATTTCTTAATACATTAGGATGTACCATACCACAACCTAATAATTCAATCCATCCTTCTCCCTTACATACTTTGCAACCTTTTCCTCCACATACAAAACATGATACATCTGCTTCTGCTGATGGTTCTGTAAATGGGAAATGATGTGGTCTAAATCTTATTTTAGTATTTTCTCCAAGACATTTTTTTGCAAACATTTCTAATGTTCCTTTTAAATCTGTCATTGATATATTTTTATCTACCACTAGTCCTTCTACCTGATGGAATACGGGTGAATGTGTTGCATCTACTGCATCTGAACGATATACTGCTCCTGGACATATTATTTTTATTGGAGGTTTTTGTTTTTCCATTACCCTTGCTTGAACCGGTGATGTTTGGCTTCTTAAGATTATGTCATCTGTAATATAAAATGTGTCTTGTAAATCTCTTGATGGATGATCTTCTGGAGCATTTAGTTGGTCAAAGTTATAAAATGTTTTTTCTACTTCAGGTCCATCTGCTATTTGGTAGCCCATTCCTAAAAATATTTCTTCAACCTCTTTTATTATTTGTGTAATTGGGTGTATTGAGCCTAATTCGGTTTTTTTACTTGGCTCTGTTACATCTATGTTTTCTGTTTCTAATCTTTTTTGTAATTCTTCTGATTTTAGTTTTTCTTCTTTTTTATTAAACTCTTCTTCTAAAATGTCTCTAACTTCATTTACAAGTTTTCCTATTATTGGCCTTTCGTCATTAGAAAGTTTTCCCATTCCTCTTAATACTTGTGTTAATTCACCTTTTTTTCCTAGGTATTTTACTTTGATTTCTTGTAATACTTTTAAATCTTCTGCTTTTTCAATCTCTTTCATTGAATTTTTTTTGATTTCTTCAATTTGTTCTTTCATGCTAATTCTCCTTTCTTTTTTATTATGCAACAAAAAATCCATTTAATCCTGTTATATAGGACGAAATGGATTTTATATTCGTGGTACCACCTATTTTTATTAGTATATATTATAACTAACCTCATTACAGCTTTAACGGGCTTACCCGCTTTCTCCTACTTTCATTTTCAGAGAATGACCAAAAAAGTGAAATTTCAATTAATTATTACAAAATGGCTTCCAGCCTTGACCATTTTCTCTTGTTTGTAATTTTTAATTAATTTACTTTGCTTTTTTATTGGTTTAACTATATTGTTATCTATTTTACCACATAGTCTTTAATTTGGCAATAGATTTTTTAATTTTTACGTAACCTCTCTTCTAATTGTTTCAATAATGTTTTGATTATTGCTTTTTCTTATAGCATATCTCATAGTTATAAATATAATTGCAAATACAAATATTATGCATATTCCAATGCTTATAAATGGGATTTTATACCCACTCTGATATATATTTGCTGTTTGTGTATATATTAAATAAGAAAGCAATATTCCTACAGGTAAACCAAATAGTAGTGCTTTTAATCCATAAAATAAACTTTCATATCTTATCATTTTCTTAAATTGTTTGTCAGTCATTCCTATAGATTTTAATATTGCAAATTCTCTGTTTCTTAGAGACATATTTGTTGTTATTGTATTAAATATATTTGTAATTCCTATAATTGATATTACAATTATAAATCCATATAAGAAAATAGATATAACTAATACTATATTATTTTGTGCTTTTACTTCTGCTTCTATGTTATATATATTGTTTATATTTGACTTGTCTATATCAGAAATTTGTTCTTGTAATTTTTCGGTATTATTAGCCTTTAGATATAAATTTCCTACTGTGTAGTCAAATTTTTCTATCATAGCGTCTGAAACAATTAGAGTTGGATATTGTGATGTCTTTAGTAAATCCCCCATTGGTAGTTTATCTGTTATTTTTATTATTTCTAAATTTCCTGAACCAACTTCTACTTCATAACCTGTATGTAAATCATATTTTTTCTGAATATATGAAATATTGTCTCCTTCATTAAAATCTGTCATTCTATATTCTACTCTTTTTACCCCATCTTTTCCTTCTTCGTATAAATATTTTATGTTGGTATCATATAATATTGCCTTTTCATTTGCTTCATCATATGTTAATCCTAATTCTTTTAAATAATTATTATATGCTTCTTCTCCTATTGCATATATGGCTATACTATTTACCATGTTATAACTTTCTAAATGTTCTTTTGTTATGTGATTTTTATCTATTTCTAATATAGCACTTTTTTCCAATACGTAATTTTCTATTCCATTAAGATTTGTAATTTTTTCAAAATAATCTAATCTCTCTTTATTTGTTTGTTTTGATGAACTTACATACATGTTATAATCTCTTTTTACATATTGTGTTGAACTTACATCAAATACATTACTTACTATTGATTGCATTGATAAAAATAGCACTATACTTAAAAATATTGAAAAGATTGTAGTTCTGTATTTTTTCTTACTCCTTTTAAAATTTTTACTTGCTATTTCTCCTTCAATTCCAAATAACTTTTTAGTTAATTTTGAAGTATGTAACTTTCTTGATTTAATTTTAATATCATTTGAGCTTCTAATTGCATCAATTGGTGAAATTCTGCTTGCTCTTATTGCTGGTTTTATTGCAGATAATATAATCATTATAAAAGATGTTAATATTGCAATACTAATAGGTATTATAGATATTACTAATTTCAAATTAAAATTATCTATTATTTCTACTCCTCCACTTGTAAGCAAATTATTTACAATAAATAGTACTATTCCTATAGCTAATATTCCAATAATAATTCCGAGTGGTATACTTATTAATACATAAATTATACTCTCAAATAAAACACTTTTTCTAAGCTGTTTTGTTGTGGCTCCAATACTTGCTAAAATTCCTAATTCTCTTGTTTTTTCTGTTAAAGAAATATTAAAACTATTTCTTATTACAAATATAGATGTGAACATAATTATAGCAATTACAATACAAGCTAAAAATATTATATATTCATTTGTTCTGCTACTTTTAAAAACTCCTAAAAATTGCAACAATGAATCATTTGTTATTACTTTTGAATTATTAAATATTAAATGTTTTTTTAATTCTGTTTGTACTTCATAAGTGTCTTTTGGTTTTTTTAACAAAATTGTAACATCTATTGGTTTTCCTAAGTCTATATTTTCTAGTTTAGTTATTAATGTATATCCTGGTGCAGAATATTCCTCAAAATTTGGTCTTTCCATTATCCCTACAATTGTGTATTCTTTTGTTTTTTCAACTTCAATTTTTTCATTTTCTATATTGTATGGATTATTTTGACTTAAACTTTCTCCATTAAGTGTGCGTTTTCCTATATCTAATGTTATTTTATCTCCAATTTTCCAATTTTGTCCTCCATTAGTAATTACATGTTCAGGAATAATTATTTCATTTTCATTTCTTGGTAAACTACCTTCTTTTAATATTACACCTCTATTTTTTAACGAGGTTTCGTCAAAACTTTCTATGTATACATATGGTTTATAATCATTTGCACTATTTTCTAAATTTGCATATCCTATTTCTTGTGATTTAGCTATACTTTTTACTTTATCATTTTGGACTAGTAAATCTTCGATTTGTTTTTCTGTTGTATTTTTAAAATATATATAATAATTTCCATTTTTCTTTTTTTCTCTTTCAACCATAGCACTTTGAAAGCTTGATACAAAAGTTGTTACTGCACATATTAAAGCAACTGAAAGTGCAATTCCTATAATTGTTACTATTGTTCTTTTTTTATTTAATTTTAGATTTTTTATTGTTATATTATTTAAAACTTTCATCTTTAAAAAATTCCTCTCCAATTCTAAATTTTACCATCTTGTATAGTAATTATTCTATCTGCTTGTTTTGCTATATTTTCGTCATGTGTAATTAGTAAAATTGTTTGATTATATTTTTTATTAGAATTTTTTAATAAGTCTATAATTTCTTTTGATGCTTTACTATCTAAATTTCCTGTTGGTTCATCTGCTAATATTATAGATGGGTTATTAATTAAGGCTCTTCCTATTGCTACTCTTTGTTGTTGTCCTCCTGAAAGTTCATTTGGTAAATGCTCTTTTCTGTTTTCTAACCCTAGCATTTGTATAATTTCATTTAATCTTTTTTCATCTACTTTTTTACCTTCTAAATCACATGGTAATGTTATGTTTTCCTTTACATTTAAAATTGGAATTAAGTTGTAAAATTGATAAATTAGTCCTATTTCGTTTCTTCTGAAAATTGCTATTTCATCTTTTGATAGACTATATATATCTTTTCCGTTTATATATACCTTTCCACTTGATGGTTTATCTACTCCTCCTATTAGATGTAATAATGTTGATTTTCCACTGCCTGAGGCTCCAACAATTGCAATAAATTCTCCTTTGTTTACACTAAAAGATATATTGTCTAATGCTTTTACCTCTGTATCTTTTTTTCCATATGTTTTAGTTAAATTTTCAACTCTTAATATTTCCATATTTAATTTCATTCCTTCCTAGAGGCACAAATCTAGTTGGAAAAAATTGTAATTATTTTTCAACCTTCTCTTTCCCCTTTTTATTGTAATTTTTTATATTATTTATTATACTAATATATTGATTAATTTACAATAAATTTTTTCTTAATTTTTCGTTAAAATATTATAGCTTACCTATATAACATCAGTTTTTTAAAAGAGTTATATATTATATTGAATAAATTTGAAGTTTGATTGAAGTTTATTTAGAATTTTTTAGAAAATTTTACGGAAAGTGTTCAATATGAACTATTATAAGATATTAAATCTACTAAAAAGTTATTTTTATATTTATAAAGCATATATTTTACTAAGTTTATTTTATTTGGAGGTCATTATGAAATTTTTTAAATCTTCTATTTGTTTAATTTTAATCTTAATTTTCTGTCTGATAAATTTAGTACTACCTTTTAATCTAGTATTAGGGTTTGATGATTCATCTTCTTACATATGGTCTAGAGGTTCTTCTGATTCTATTTTAACAAGTAGTGAAGTTTCTACAGAAAATAATGAAAATTCGCTTAATTTAGAATGTGGTTCTGCAATTTTAATTGAACAAAAAACCGGTCAAATTTTATACAGTCATAATATACATGAACAACTGCGCCCCGCTTCTGTTACTAAAGTTATGAGTATTTTACTTATTATGGAAGCTATTTCGAACCAAAAAATTTCCTTAACAGATATGGTTCCTTGTTCTGAAAATGCGAGTTCTATGGGTGGATCACAAATATGGCTTGATCCTAGAGAAACATTATCTGTTGATGATATGCTAAAAGCTATTTGTGTAAACTCTGCAAATGACTGTGTTGTTGCAATGGCTGAATTTATTGCAGGTTCTGAGGAAGCTTTTGTTCAGATGATGAACGATAAAGCAAAAGAACTTGGTATGAATGATACATGTTTTAAAAATTGTCATGGTTTAGATGAAGATGGTCATGTCACTTCTAGTTATGATATTGCTTTAATGTCAAGAGAACTTTTAAATAAATATCCTGATGTTACAAAATATACTACAATTTGGATGGATACATTGCGTGATGGAAAGTCTCAACTTTCTAATACAAATAAATTAATAAAAAATTATAAAGGTGCTACAGGTTTAAAAACTGGTTCCACTTCTCTTGCTTTATATAATTTATCTGCAAGTGCTACTCGTGATAATTTATCTTTAATTGCTGTTATTATGAAAGCTCCTTCAACAAAAGTAAGGTTTAATGAGGCTCAAAAATTGTTAGATTATGGTTTTGGTAACTTTACTTTTAAAAGCTTTGGAAATAAAGGCGATGTTATTAAAACTATTGATATTAAAAAAGGTTCTAAAAAACAAATCGACATTGTTTTAGAAAATGATAGTGGTGCTTTAATTGAAAAAGGTAAAGATACTGATATATCTCAAGAAATCGTTCTAAATGAAAATATTTCTGTACCAATTCTTGCTGGTCAAAAATTGGGTGAAGCTAAATTTGTTATAGATGGAAATGTAATTGCTAGTGTTAATTTAGTTGCCAATAGTGATATAGACAAATTGGGTTTATTCAGTATTTGTAAAACTGTAATTTATAAATGGATTGATCTATTGAGAAAATAGCTTTTTGTAAAATTGTGTATTTTCTCTATTAGAAAATTAAATATTATTTTATTAATAGATAATAAATAGGAAAGCCTTAAAATTTACAATATTTTAATCATTTTCTTTGGCTTTCCTATTTTTTCAATTTTTTTATTTTATCATAATAACATTTTTCTGTATAATTCTTGAACATCTTTTCATTTCATGTTATACTTTATGTATATTTAGAAAACTGAGTCTTAATGGATAAAAAATAATATACTTTTTTAGTACTAAAATTTTATGTTTTGGAAGGAATATGATTAAATATGAATATAAAATCAATTTGTAAAAACCCTACTGCATATCATAATTATATAATTGAAGATAAATTTGAGGCTGGTATTGTATTAAGTGGTACAGAAATTAAATCAATACGACAAAATAAGGTTAATTTAAAAGATTCCTATGCCATTATAAGACATGGAGAGGTATATGTAATTGGTATGCATATTAGTCCATATGACCATGGAAATATTTTTAATAAAGATCCATTACGTGATAGAAAGTTATTACTGCAAAAACGTGAAATAAACAAATTGGTGGGTTTAGTTAGTCAAAAAGGATATAGTCTAGTTCCTATTAGTCTATATTTTAAAGGAAGTTTAGTTAAGCTGGAACTTGGTGTTGGTAAAGGTAAAAAACTTTATGATAAAAGACAGGATATTATAAAAAGAGATGTAGAAAGACAAATTCGAAGAGACTTTAAATAATTTTATATAAGGTCTCGGTTTTTCGCATTGTCTTTTTAGTTATCATACAATACGGTAATAGTAACAAATTTTCTGACATAATTGCTTTTTTTTTCTGTTTTTATTATAATATATATATGATTAGATATAATATATAAAAAGAAAGGGTGATTTATAATGGATGATTTTAACAATGAAGTTATTATTGATACTGATTCTCAAAATAAGATTTTTGGTAAAACATTTTTTTGGATGTTTTTAGGTCTTTTAGGTACAGCTATAATTTCTGCCTACACATATTATTCAGGTTTATGTTTTAATTTGATAGCTGATGGATATTGGGGTGGTATTCTTATTTTAGAATTACTTGTTGTTATATTATTTAGTTTATTTTTTAGAAAACTTTCTCCTGTAGCTGTCGGTATTTTGTATTTTTGTTATTCAATGATTAATGGTGTTACTTTAAGTACTATATTTGCTATTTTTGAATTAAATTCAATTATATATCTATTTATAATCTCTAGTTTGATTTTTGCAGTTTTAGGTTTTATTGGTTACAAAACAAATAGAGATTTGAGTAAATTTGGAACTTATTTAACGGTATTTTTAATTGCAGGTCTTATTTTAAGTATAATCAATTTATTTTTTGTAAAGAGTGCTGGTTTTGATTTGCTTCTTGATTGGGTCATACTTTTAGTTTTTTTTGGAGTTACTGTTTATGATATAAATAAAATTAAAGAATTACAGTTAGATACATCATTAAATTCTGATAAAATACACATTTATTGTGCTATGCAATTATATTTAGATTTTATCAATATTTTTATACGTATTTTGTCTATATTTGGAAAAAGGAGAGATTAAAAAGGAGGAGTATCCTCCTTTTTAATTGTATAGGAAAAATCGAAGATTTTGACTATACAACAAGGTTAAGTTACCTTGGGCTGTGCATATTCGCGAAGCGAAATGCACATGTGTGCATCGAAAGCTTTGCTTTCGCTAACGCACACTTTTCTTATATACAACAAGATTAAGTTTCTTTAGGCTGTGAATATTTACAAATCACAATGCATAGTTGTGACTTATTTAATTCCTTTGTTTTTTAATTTTTCTATTAAGTCTTTAACTGCTAAATCTCTATGATTATGTGTTTCTTCATATGTTTTTTCACTTAAATCACTTAATGGTTTGTTAAATCCATTTGGTATAAATATTGGCTGATATTCTAGTCCACCTAAAGTTCCCATTTTTTTTGCCACTGTTCCTTTACATTCTCCTCTAGCAACTATGATTTCTCCATTAGGTATAATAGCAGTTAGTACACATACAAATTTGCATTTTCTATCTTCTTCATTTTCGAATCTTTTCATTTTATTTAATACTTTTTCTAACAGTTGTACTTGTGTAGCATTTTCTCCTGCATATCTAGCTGAATATACTCCAGGTTCCCCATTTAATTTTTCTATACATAATCCTGCATCATCTGTTATTATTACTTTATTTAATATATCGTTTTTGTCACAAAATTTTTTTATTGCTACTGCCTTTATCTTTGAGTTTTCTTCAAATGTTTTTCCATCTTCTATTATTTTTTCAGAGAAACCTATATCTCGTAATGTATATATTTCAGCATTTATATCATTATCTTTTAGGATTTTCTTCATTGCAATGACTTTGTTTTTATTACTTGTTCCATATATTATTTTCATTTTTCTCATATCCTGTACAATCTATTTAGGTTTTTATAAAGGATACCTATAAACCTATTTATATTTTTTTGAAAATATTTTAAGTGACACTCATTCTGCCTAATTTTAATTACATCTTTTTTGGTGCTTTAAATCCTAGTAAATTAATGCCAGTTTCAAATATCCTTTTTAGTAATGTTAATAATGATATATTTGATTCTAGTTTATCTGATTCTCCTTGTAATATTTTTACTTTTTGATAATAACTATTAAATATATTTGCAATCTCATACAAATATACGCATATTTTTGATGGTGCATTTTCTAAATAGCTTTCTTCTAAAACTTGGTTAAATTTTGCTATTTTTAATAAAATCTGTTTTTCTATATCTTCTGTTGGTTCTAATATTTTATTTTCTTTTACACTACTTGTTTCATAAAATTTATTTAAAATTGATTTTATTCTAACTAGTGTATATAATATATATGGTCCTGTTTTTCCATCAAAAGATGTAAATTTATCTATGTCAAATATGTAGTCCTTTGATATTTGATTAGATAAGTCAGCATATTTTAGAGCTGAAAGTCCAACAATTTCAGAAATCTCTCTTTTTTCTTTTTCTTCTATTTCTTTTGTTTCATTCATTTTTTCATATACTTTTTCATTTATTTCTTTTATTAAAGTCTCAAGTCTCATTACACCGCCATTTCTTGTTTTAAATGGTTTTCCATCTTTTCCATTCATTGTTCCAAATCCTAGAAATGTTAATTTTGCATCTTCATCAATTATTTTTGATTTTCTTGCACATCTAAATACTTGTATAAAATGAAGTTCCTGTCTTTTATCTACAACATATATAATTTCGTTTGGGTCAAAATCTATTTGTCTTTGCATTATTGTAGCTAAATCTGTTGTTTGATAACATGATACTCCTCCTGTTTTTAAAACCATACATGGATTTATTTCTGTTGTATCTGTTGGTTCTTGTACATCTACCACCATTGCCCCATTACTTTCATATAAAATTCCTAATTTTTGCATTTTTTCTACCATTTGTTTGACATATTTTTGTGAATCACTTTCTCCTAACCATAGATCAAATTCTACATCTAATTTTCTATAGTTTTCTTTCAAATCTTTTACAGATATTTCTACAATTTTCTTCCATAAATCATAATATCCTTTTTTCTTTTCTTGCAAATATGCTGTATTTTTTCTTGCATTTTCTTTGAATTCATTTGCTTTTTCTTTTTCTTCTTCTGTTGCATTATCACTTACTTTTGTCTTACTACTAGCACATGGATATATTTCTTCTAAATCTGATACTGTAAATAGTGATTCTTTTGGATATTCTCCGTCAAAGTTTTCATTAAAATATGGCCAATCAGGATGTCTAAATTTTAACTCTTCTATTACTAGACCCATTTGAAGTCCCCAGTCTCCTAAATGTACATCTCCTATTACTTTGTTATCAAAAAATTTATGAATTCTTTTTATACTTTCTCCTATAATTGCTGGTCTTAAATGTCCAACATGTAATGGTTTTGCTACATTAGGTCCTCCATAGTCAATCACAACTGTTTTTTCTTTTTCCATGTTGCAACCAAATTTTTCTTCATTTATTATTTGATTACAATAGTTTGTTACAAATTCTTTTGAAACATCTATATTTATAAATCCTGGTTTTACTACTTCTATTTTTTCAAATTCTTTATTATTTTTACATTTTTCTACTACTTCTTCTGCTATTATAAATGGTGCTTTTTTATATTGTTTTGCTGCCATTAGTGCACCATCACATTGAAATTCACATAAGTCTGGTCTATTTGAATTTATAACTTTTCCATATTCTTTGTTATATCCACATTCTTCAAATGCTTTTTCAATTTTTTCTTGTAATATTAAAATAAAATTTTTCAATCTCATTCACATTCCTTGCATAGTTTATTTAGGTTTTTTATAAAATATTTTTGGAAATTTTAATATCATTTTGAGTTTCCATAATTTTTTACTTTAATTCTATATTAATAAAATTCTTTTATTTATTATACATATTAGAAATGTTAATATATTCTTTAAGGTTTTACCTATAAACCTTATTTTTATAATATAAGATTACATGTTGTCATTTCATATTTGTTAGGATATTTTCTTTATTATTTATATCATAAAATTGCTGTAAATACAAGTATTTACAGCAATAATCTGAAAGTTCTGAATTTTGAATTTAACAGATACTTGGTGTTTTTTAATTATATATTTTTTATATTTTTCTTTTTAAATATTATAAATGTTGGTATTATCATTATAAAGAAATATATTATGCAAATAAATAGTGAAAATATTGGTGTTAATCCTTCCATTAGTGGCATACTTCCAAATAAATATTGGCTGAAGTCCCAATTTAATGTTACAAAATATTTTAAGAATCCTATGTTATATTGTATAGCAAGCTGATTTATTATAGTCGTTCCCATATAACCAAGTAATGGTATAACTATTGCTACTGGTGAATTTGTAAAAATTGTGCTTAATGCAAAAGATAATGTTGCTAATAGTATTATAATTGGTAGTTGTGAAATTATTTGTATTCCCAAATATACAAATATATTTAATTCTTGTAACACATTTGTATTATAATTATATTCTAGTATAGGTATTGATAAACTATCTAGTCCAAATATTATTCCTCCAACAATTAATTCCATTCCTAATATTGCAACAATTGAAAATGCTATCATTATTAGTACTGTTATAAATTTTGATAATAATATTTTGGTTCTACTATGTGGTTTTATTAATAATAATTTTATTGTTCCTTTATTAAATTCTTCGCTTACAATTGTTCCTGCTATCATTACACTTATTACTATTATAAATAAACCAAATTCGTTAAAGAAACGTGAAAGTATTCCCCTTAAATCATTTCCTTTGTTTATGTCTACATGGTTTTCTATTATATATTTGCTGATTTCTTTTTCTTTTATGCTTGTTTTATAATTTTTTTCTTCCTGATATGTTAATTTTTTATCTGATGTTTCTGTTTGTGCTATAATATAACTTTGTTCTTGGTAATTTGCTAGTGCATTATTCATAAAATCATTTCCATATTTTATATTCTCTTCCACCCTATATTTTGCTACTTCTACATCAATTTCTGCTGTTTTCATTTCTGATTTTATTTCTTCTAATCTTTGTTTGTCTTCAGTCGTATTTTTTTCTTCTTCTAATTTTTTTAGTTTTTCTTCCGATTTTTGTAATTCTTCATTTGCAAAATATTTCCAATCATCATTTTTTAGTCTATTTAATAAATTATTTATTTGTTCATTTATCTTATTTGCTTGTTCTTCATTTTTTTCTGCTCCATATAAGTATGTGTTTCTTTCATTTATATAGCTTTCTATTGTAGATGAAATTATTTGTATTTGCCAATCATCACTATTATATTGTTTCATAATGTCGCTTACATCTACTACTGTTTTGTATTCTATATACATTTTTGTATCACTTGGTTTGTTTGGATCTAAATTATTTATTGCTTCTTTTGCATACTGGATATATCCATCACTATAATATGTATAGCTTGTATTATTATAAAAATATTTATATATACAGTTTGATAAAATTACAAATGCAAGTGTTACCAATAATATTATATATATAGACTTTTTCTTAAATATTTTGGTTAATTCATTTTTTACTAAATTATTCAATTATATTACCTCCCGTTTTTTCAAAAAATGCATCTTCTAATGATTTTTCTTCTTTTTTTACTTCATAGATATTGATATTACTTTTTACTAATAATTGTATTATTTTTGGTATTTCTTCTTTTTTTGCTTCTATTTTAAATTTGCTTATATCTATTATTATTGCATTTGGTAATATTTCTTTTATTTTTTCTGTATTACTTATTTCAAATATATTATAATTTTTTTCTGTTTCTCTTTTTATTTCTGCTATTCCACTGGTTTCTACAATTTCTCCATTTTTTATTATGCATATTTTATTACATAGGTTATCTAGTTCTGCTAAATTGTGACTTGATATTAATATTGCCATTTTTTCTTTTTTTGCTAAATTGATTAATAGCTCTCTCATTTCTTTAATTCCTTCTGGGTCTAGTCCATTTGTAGGTTCGTCTAAAATTAATAAATTTGGTTTATGTATTATTGCTTGTGCTATTCCCAATCTTTGTCTCATTCCGAAGTGAGTATTTAGATACTTTATCTTTAATTCGATTTTCTAATTTTACTAGTTTTACTACTTCATTTATTCTTGTTTCGTCTATTCCTTTGTACATTTTTGTGATTAATTTTAGGTTGTCATATCCTGATAAATACATATATAAATCTGGATTTTCTACTATTGCGCCTACTTTACTAATTGCTTTTGTAAACTCTTTCTCTATATCATGTCCATTTATTTCTACTTTTCCTTCAGTTATACTTTGTAATCCCAATATTAATTTTATTGTTGTTGTTTTTCCTGCTCCATTTGGTCCTATAAATCCCAATATATCTCCACTGTTTAACTCAAATGAGACATTTTTTAGAATTTGTTTTTTGCCAAATTTTTTGTACAAATTTTGGCATTTTAAAATTTGCTCTAACATTTTTTATCCTCCTTTTTCTTTTATTTTAGTTTATCATATATGTATATAAAATAGTATTTATTTTTTCTTAATTTTATATGAATTTTTCTTGTATATTTTGTTTTTTTATGTTAATATTTATATATTAAATGTTTAGGAGGGTTCATTATGAACAGACAGCAAAGAAGACACAAACATCATCCGCTTCTTCCAATGTTAAATGTATCTAAAAAACGGATTTTAGATACGGAAAAAACTAAGACTTTTTCACATGCTAAGGGATACCCTAGTAGAAGAAGAGGAAAATGGAAAGTAATTTAAAGCCTTTAAAAAAAGAGAGTTCAATGACTCTCTTTTTTATCTAATTGCATTTACTGTCTACATATTCTTTTGCACATTTTCTAATTTCTTCCATTTTTTGCTTTGTGTCTTTGTTTTTATATTCTATTCTGTCTATTAAAATATCTATATAATTATTTCCTTTTACATATCGTAATGATATATTAAAATTTAAATCAAATATAAATGCAATAACACATATCCAATAATCAATAATTGTTTTTCTATCTTTTAATTTTATAGGCTTGTGTTCCATAAAGTCTTTATATACTTTGTCACTTATTGTTTCGTAATTTATTGTTTTACTATTATATATTCTTGGGAATATATTTTCAAATTTATCTTCTTGTTTGACTCTGAAATTGTCAAGCTTGTCTGCGTCTCTGATTATTTTGCAATGTAGTAATTCTATTTCGGTTAAGTTATCCTCAATTTTTAATTTGTTATGGTTGTATATTGCTTTCTCTATTATTTTATCATATTGTTCTTCCTTTATAAATTGTCTTATTAGATTATCTTTAAACAATATTTTTACACCAAATTCTGCATGTTCTATTCTTTTGTCACTAAAGTCTTCAAATTGTTTTATTTGTTCAAATCTTCCTATATCATGCAATAAAGCTATTATTTTGGCAAGTTCTATATTTTCCTTGTCTAATCCTAAATTTGTAGCTATATATTCGCTCATTTTTACTGTTTCATATGTATGTTTTACTTTTAGCGCAATACATCCGTCACTTGTGTTATAATTTTTTAAGTATTCTTTTAATGCTTTTTTTGCTAGTTCAAAATCCATTTTTTGTCCCTGCTTTCATAAATATTTGTCATATAAGTTATTACTATTATATAATAGCATATATTTTTTGATTTTTCAATATTTATGCGAATAAATATTTGGATGAATTTTACAACTTAAAACTGTTATTTTTTATAGGTAAAAAGCTTTAAACTTTTAAAAATTTTGCAGTGTATTTTAATTAATAACAACAATATTTATTGTTTTTTAATCTCATTTCCTTATCTTTCCTCATTAATTGCATAATTTCTGACTTTTTTCATATCCATTTCTAGTAATGGATTTAAGTAACTTCTTTTTGGGTTATTTAATTTTTTTAGTTCTTCTATTGCATTTTCTTTTTTTAAAAAATGTAATGTTTTAAATTCTCTTTCTAAGTTATTTTCTTTTAAATATTTATAATAACTTTCAAAATATTTTCTCACTTCTTCTGCTGTCATTTTTTCTCCAACTATATCTTTCTTGTCAATTCCTCCACCTGTTACTTGTAACATGGTTGGTTTTCAATATTTTTGGTCAAAAAAAGACCGTTTCCTTTGAAACGGTTTAAAGTTTTTGTGTTCATCAAACTTTTTATAATCTTGAAATCAAGTTATATCAAGGTTTTCAAAAAGTTCGACGAAAACTCTTTATGGCTCCTCTTGTTGGACTCGAACCAACGACCTATCGGTTAACAGCCGAGCGCTCTACCAACTGAGCTAAAGAGGAATTTATATTAAATTTGGCAACAACCTATCTTCCCAGCAGGGTAACCCGCAAGTATTTTCGGCACATTTAGGCTTGACTTCTGTGTTCGGGATGGGAACAGGTATTACCCTAAATGTCATCGTCACCAAAAAATTATAGACTTTTTAATGTTCTTCTTTGTACTTTGTTATTATACTATATTAAATATAATATTGCAAGTACTTTTTAATATTTTTATTAATTATTTTATAATTTACTATTTAAAGCACACTCAAAAATACATAGATGAATATTTTGTAGTTTTAGGTCCATTTCCACAAAATTATAGTGGTTAAGCCCTCGATTTATTAGTTTTGGTCAGCTTAATATATCACTATACTTACACCTCCAACCTATCTACCATGTCGTCTTCATGGAATCTTACTACCTT
>CALXJY010000007.1 GCA_944388755.1 uncultured Clostridia bacterium
AAAATATCCTCCGTATTTTTACAGAGGATATTTTAGCATATTATCATCTCTTTGTCAACTAACTTGACAAAGAACCAGCATACTGTATAATATTTACCAATTCCTATTTATTATCTTTAATATTGTAACCATATCCTACTTCTTTATATTTTTTTTTATTTTATCATATTTTTTAATAATTTCATATATCTTTTAATCTTTTTATAAAATAAAACAATGATATTTTAAATTCATATAAATCTTAACAATATCATTGTTTTAAATATTAAAAAAATCCTAAAATAACTTGTTTTTAATTTCTATCATAAAAGTAATTGTTACCAGGCACAATTTATTGTTAAAGCTACTTTTTTTTCATCAGTCGCTACCCTATATACAGGCAATAATTTAGTAGTACCGCTACTTGTCGTAATTGATTCTTGATTATATGATAGCATTACATTTGCAACGCAAAACAACATAATAACTGTTATAATCGAAATTCCATATGTATAAATTTTATCTTTGTTAAAAACTAAAAACATTAAATTCATCTCCTTAAATACGAATTATTATATTATATGTTTTTAACATTAAAAAAATTCACTATGTAATTCTAGTGAATTTTTGACAAAATTTTTAATATTTCATTAAATAATATCAAATAACCCTTTTATTGATTTTATAACCTAACTCTATTACTTTATTCTTCTATTTTCCATTTGCATCTTGCTTATACTATATATTTTCAATCATAAAATATGTATTTACATTTCATTTTACCATTTTTTCCCTAAAATTTGTGTTCTTATCTCTTTTAACTGATTAATTTCTTTATCAAAATTAACAGCATCCCAACTGTTAAAAATATAATCAGGATAATTATTATTTTTAGCTAATTCAACCTCCTCTATTGTAACATATTTAACCTTATCAACTTCTTCTTCCTGCAAAATATAGTCTTCTATTTTATAATCCATATAGATAATATAACTATATTTAAATAGTTTTTTTTCATTATCTTTTAATATCATACCTTCAGATAATACATGATCTTTTTGTATTTCTACTCCTAATTCTTCTTTTATCTCTCTGATTATAGCCTCTTTTGGACTTTCCCCACTATCTACTTGTCCTCCTGTTTTAGCCCATTTACCAGGGCTTCTAAATTTTTTTCTGACCTCTTTTGTATAAGCAATTCTCCTTTTTCATTTATTATCCAGCATGAAACAACTCTTCGCCATAATCCTTCTTTATATGCTACCATCCTATCTTCAACCTGTCCAGTTATTTGATTATTTTCATCTACAATATCTATTAATTCCATTTAGTATCTCCCCCTTTATATTTTTTTTAACACATCAATAATTTGTTTTTTGCTAATATCTCCTTTTCTTAAAATATATGGTTTTTTATCCACTATTTTAACTATAGTTGATGGTTTACCTATCTTACTATTTCCTTCATCTATATAATAATTTACACAATTCTCAAAATCTTTCATTATATCTTTAATACAAATTCCACTTTGCTTACCTGAAATATTAGCACTTGGTGTAGCTATTGGATTTCCAACATATTGTATCAAATTAAGAGCTATATCATTTCCAGGCATACGAATTCCTACTGTATCTAAATCTGCCGTAACAACATTTGGAACAATATCTTTTTTCTGTAATATTATTGTTAATGGTCCAGGCATAAATGCTCGTATTAATGCATATTCTTCTTGTGTTATATTTTTTGCAACACTTTCTATCATTTGTACACTATCTACTAACAAACTTATAGGGTTGTCCATCGGTCTTTTTTTGACTTTATAAAGTTTTTTTACAGCCTTATCGTCTAATCCATTAACACCAATCCCATATACTGTTTCTGTTGGAAATACAACTATCCCTCCATTTTTTATTATTTGTGCAGGTTGTATTAATTTTTCATAATCTTTATTATTTCTTAAATCTATATAATTTTCCATATTCTAGTACATTCCTTTCAAAAGGCACAAACCGGTTGAAAAAATTAAATTTTGGCAGAGAAGACATGTTAAAATTTATTGACATCTACTTTTTGTACATTGATTAAATTTTAACTTAATTTCTCCACTTCTTACCATCAAAATTGTAATTATTTTTCGACCTTTTTCTCTTTTTAGCAATACTATTATATTTTAAATTAATAGTTTTTTCAATAGTTTTATTATAATTAATGTTTCTGAATGTTACAATTTGTTACAGTCCACAGCTATTTATTTTTGTACTAGCTAGGATATTATATTTAAAGAATTTGTAATACCGTGTAGGAAATTAAACGATCCATGGCATGTGAGACACACAAAATACAAAAAATTATTTAAATATAATATTCTAGCTTAGTAACTATTTTTATGGCTGTGATTTGTAACTAGAATTCATTTGCAACTATAAAATATATTCAAAAAAATTTTATATTACAAATGTGACTACTAAATTATTTATTAAAATAATTTACAATACCATTATATATTCCCCAGGCTAATCTATCTTGATAACTATCATCTAATAATTGTTTCTCTTCTTCTTCATTAGATAAAAATCCACACTCTACTATTGAAAGCGGAATTTCAACATGTTTTACTATATATACATTTTCTAATTTCATCGCCACTCTCTTATTTTCTTTTTGCATTGCATCATTTAAACTTGATTGCAACGTTTTTGCTAAAATTTGACTCTGTTCGCTTTGGCTTTGATAAAAACATTGCCAGCCATAATATTGATTTTGTGGTATCTTATTTAAGTGTATTGATACAAAAATATCTGCTGATGAACTGTTACCTATTTTTACTCTATTTTTTATATCAGAAACCTTTTTTTCCCTCAAAGTTTTTGCGTCTAGGCTATATATTCCATTTTCGTCAGATCTTGTAAGTATTACTGTACAACCACTTTGTTCTAATAATTGTTGTACTTTTAAAGTTATTTTTAAGTTGATTTGTGCTTCTGTTGTTCCTGAACTACTTTCTGCACCTTCATCTGGAATTCCATGTCCAGCCACCTTCTTAACAAGGAGATTATGCTAATTTTATAATGTTCAATTCAATGTCAATATCTCTAGTATTGGTTTCTGGATTCACTTTTCCAATCCATACCGTATCAATAAACTCATCAACTATTTCTTTATTGAGTTTATCTATATGTCTATACTTTTTGAATATTGCCTCACTGTTTTGAACATTACTTTCTTTTTCTTCCATCTTATTTAATTCTTCATCTATGATTTGTATTCTATTTTTACATTCTTCTATTTCTTTTAAAAACCTTTCTCTAAACATCATAAATTCTTTTTGAGATATAATACCTTCTATTTTGTCTTCATATAAAGTTTTATAATGATTATTCTTTTTTTCTATTGTTCTTTCTAGTTCTTCCTTTTCAATTTTTAATGCTTCAGTTCTTGAAATTGTACCTTTATCGATTTTCTTTTTTTGCAAAGCAAACTGTCTTTCAAGTTCGCTCAAACTATAATATTTATCTAGTTGTTTATTCAGTTCGTCTATAATTATTTGCTCTAATACATCACACCTAATGGATTTATCATTTACACATACATCACTTCTAATTCTTCTACCTTTACATTTTAAATATGCCGTTTTTCCGTCTTTTGTTTTATATAATTGTCTATTAAAAACTCTTTTACATTCTTTGCAACATACTTTTCTACTTAGCATATACACATCACCTGTTGTTTTACTAACTCTTGCTCTTGATTTAAACCTATCTTGAATAATATTCCACGTTTCCATATCAATTATAGGCTCGTGTGTTCCATAACTATATGTCCACTCTTCTTTTGGTTTTTTTATGCGTTTATGATTTTTATAACTAACATAAGTTTGTTTTCCTTGTACTAAGTTTCCAATATAAGTTTCATTTTTTAATATTGTAACAATAGTATCTTGTGTCCACTTAGTATGTTCCACACCATTTTTTGCTTGCCTACATTGATAATTACTTCCATTTTGCTTTTTATAATTACTTGGGGTTGGAATACCTTTATCATTTAAGTAACTTGCTATTCTATAATATCCCATCCCTTTTTTATATAATTCAAATATTTCTTTTACAACTTCACTTGCAACTGGGTCAATTATTAACTGATTTTTATTATCTGGGTCTTTCATATAACCATAACAAGCAAATGAGCCTAAATATAAACCATCTTCTCTTCTATTTTGTAATGAACTTCTAATATTATCTGATAAATCTTCTAAATACCATTCGTTAATTAGACCATTTATTTGTCTAGCTTTTTTATTTCCTTTAACTTGTGTGTCTGCATTATCTACTATACTAACAAATCGAATTCCCCACTCAATAAATTTATTATGTATATATTTTTCAACAATTTCCATATCTCTTGAAAATCTTGATTGTGTTTTGCATAGTACAATATCAATTTTTCCATCTTCACAGTCTTTTATCAATTCATTAAATTTTGGTCTATTTATATCTGCTCCTGAATAGTCATCATCACTATATACATTTACAACTTCCCAATTTTTATTAAGTGCATATTTTAGCAACATACTTTTTTGATTCGCAATAGATTCACTATCGTCATTTTTATCTTTTTTAAATCTATCTTCATCTGATAATCTACAATATATACCAACTCTATTTCTCATAAGAGTTTCCTCCTTTCGCATAGTATGGTATTAAATAAATTGCTTTTTTTGAAATGTGTAAAAAATAATAAATTCTCTTTTTTTCACATTTGACATCTAATATTTCTATTATCTTTCTCTAAAGATAGAATAATTTTTAGTAACTTTTCATTAAAAATCTCACTTATTTCTTTTTCATTGGTAGTATTTGATTTAATTATTGTTTTAACATTGTATATAACACCATCATTCACATTTCATTTCCTCCTCAACTAATGTATATGATTAAAAAATTGTAATTAACTCTAATTTTTTAAATCTGGAAACATTTTTGTTAATATAAGTTCTGCCTCTTTCATTGTTCTTCTAGGATGATGTGAATGTAATTCTCTTAAAAATTCTTTAACTATTTTTTCATCTGTTATTTTTTGTTCTCTATTTATAAGCACATAAAATATACAAGTTGCATAAGATACAAAATCATCACTTGTTAAGCTCCAATTAAAATTTATTCTTTTCAGTAAGTTAGTATTAACACCTTGTATTTCATTTGTATCAATATTTTCTTTTGCAATTTCTAATATATTTTTTAATATATCTTCTAATCCTTTTTTCTGATTATTTTCACTACATTTTTTAAATCCTAAAATATAATACGCTACTGCCTCTTCCATTGTATATTCTTTATTTCTAATATTCTTTTTCATTCAAATCTCCTTTCTCGTAAATCAATTGCTATTTTTAAAGCATTGTTTACTGACTTTATATATTTTTTAGGCAATTTATCCATAAAACTTATCAATCTTCTTTTATCTATAATTTTTATTTGTTCTGCCATTATTGTTGCTTCATATTTCATCTTTCCAAATGGCTTTATTTTTATATGTGTTGGTATGTGATACCCTTTTTCTACTCTTTTAGTTATTGGAATAACAATTGTTGTTGGGCTGTACCTATTTCCTAAATTGTTTTGAATAATTAAAACTGGTCTTTTTCCTCTTTCTTCACTTCCTACTGTATGTCCTAAATTTGCTAAATATATTTCATTTCTTCTAATTTTATTTACCATTCTTTTTCCTCCTGCTATTATATTTTTTCAAGTATTTTATTTGTTCTTTATCTTCCATTTCTCTTTCTTCTGCTGTTTTAGACATATTCGCTCCTAATAGCACTAAATACATAAGAACAGCAACAATTATCATATCTATCAATAAAATTTTTAATATCATTGTTTCGTTTCCTTTCTTATATGTTATAAGAACTCTAAAAATGTTTGAGGGTATATTGATAAACATTGCTATACCATATTTTAGAGTTCTTTATTTTTCATTTATACCTTTTCATAATTCATTAGACAGATGTTTTGCAGACATCTTCATAGGTGGTATTCGGCATATCCCTGTCCGTTTCTAACCGACTTGTACTCATTGCGTAGGACGCTTTTAACGCTCGTTCTATGACTATACAAAAGTTTCTTTCCTTTTACACTTTTCTTCGCCTTATTAGTTGCAAGCTAATATTTAAGTAATATAATTATTACTAGCTCAAGTAATCAAAGGACTGTATCTAATGAATTGATATTCAATTTTCAATGTACTACCTATAAATTTCTTTTAAGAAAAACATCACGAGAATTACCCTCTCACTTGTTTGTGCAGAAAATTGAATTTTGTCAGGGTATATTTTTAAAATTTTTCAAAAAATTTCTTTAATTTTTTAATTCCCCATTCAATACTCTCTTTTACCGATTGTTTTGTACATCCTTCTATTTTTGCTATTTCTTCCATTGTTAATTGATAATCGTAATATAAAAGAATTCTCCTTCTCTGTTCTTTTGTTAGTGTTTTCATTGCTTGTTCTAGCTTTTCGCTATATATGTTTTTTATAACTATTTCATCAACATCTTCTGGCTTATTAAATGCCCTTTTATTTAATGTAATTTCTGTTACTTCATTTTGTTCATAATGTCTTTTTATTTCCTGTATTTGTCTTGCGTCTTCTTTCTCAAATTCATCTAATTGTTCAAATATCTTTTTAGAGATTTTTACTTTTGCTATTTTGTTTAAGTTTGAGAAAGTAACTTTATATATGTTTTTTGATTTATCACTATGTAAAGTATATGGATTATATTTATCCCTACTTCTTTTTGGTCTTTTGTCCATTTTATTTCCTCCATTCGATTTAAAATTTTTTAAATCGAACTCTGGAGGACTACGACAACCACTACAAAAAGTTAGAGTAGTCTTTCTAATTGGACAAAAAAAGAGGTCACGATTACCTCTAAAACTTATAGAAATAATCGCAACCTCTTTTTTTAGGCATACATATTTAATTGAAGAACTTTTATCTATTGTCCACCAATTCATTCACACTCTCCCACTATGGTAAGTAACACCTGTTATAGTGGAAGAAAAAGTATTATAAGTTGGTGTAACTAGCCAAACTTAAAACTTAAAATTTAAAATTATAAAACTTTTTCGTCAATTTTTGATTCACAATTAAAACAGTTTATATTTTAATTTTTTGTCTTTTGTTTTTGGGTGTAAATATCTGGTAGAATTTTATCATAATGTCTTTGTCGAAATTTGTTGTATTTTGTGAAAACGCAAAAAAAATATATAAAAAAGTCTTTTTTTGACATTTTTATATATTTAAAAATTCTATTATTTGCTTTCTTATTTATTTTTGCTATTATTCTCAATACTTTTAAAACTCTTGATAAGATTATCTGCTACATTAAAAAATTCTTCTTGTGTTTTTTTATCAAGTTTTTTAATTTCTTTAAACATTTCCTTATATTTAATTTCCAACTTTTTATCCATATCAAAATCATCCATTAAAAGATAATCATAAGATGTATCTAATTCCTTTACTATTTTTCTTAATAACGATAATGATGGGCATTTGTTTTTTCTTTCTATGTTTGATATATAACTTGGTACACTCCCTACCTTCTCTGCTAATTCTTCTTGTGTTAAATTTCTTTTATTTCTTACTTCTAAAATTCTTTTACCTACATTGTTCTCCATAATATTACCTCATTTATTCTAATAATAGTTATATAATATTATTTTTGACATAATTTTAGAATAAATACATTTGAACAAAATTGTTGCTTATAGTAACATTGCAGGTAAAAAAAATAAACTACTTTTCTTTATCTTCTTTCTCTCTAGAATACTTTTCTTCAATATATTCTGCCTGTCTTTCAGTTAGTCTTTCATTTATCACAGCACATTTTAATAACGATTTTATATTTTCCCATTTCATTGTTTTACATCTCCCTTGTGCTGTTTTTTCTATATATTCCACTATTTCATCAAATATATAATATGGAATGTCAAACTCTGGATTTATTAGCTTTTCTTGTTTCATATCTTTCTTCCTTTCATATTTTTATATATGATAGCACTTTTCTTTTTGGAATTCAATACTTTTGCCAATTTTTGTTGTTTGTAATCCCCTTGTTTTATTTCGTTATTTGCTATATTTATTATAAATATTTTTTTGATTGGAGAATACAATGGATTTATCAAAAGCAATGAGATTAAGAATAAAAAATTTAATGACTGAAAATAAAGTTAATGGTAATAAGTTAGCACTATCTTCTGGTATAGACCGTGCTACTATAAATAGATTTTTAAGAGGTCAAAATAAGTCTATCAAAATAGAAACTATTACTTTGATTTGTGAGGCTCTTAATATTTCTTTAAAAGATTTTTTTGATGATAAATTATTTGATGATGTCGAAGTAAATGATTAAAAGGTATATAGAGTTTGGCTCTCTATTATACCTTTTTTAATCTAATTGGCTTTCATCTTCTTTTGTTTTTAATATTTCTTGTTCATCTTGTTTTTCTTGGCTTTGTGCTTTATCTTTTTTGGTTGTTTCTCTATCTATTGTTGCTTTTCCTATTTCCTGCTCTGTGAATTTTTTCCCTTGTACTCTTTGCAAGAATTGTTCTTTCGTCATTTTATATATTGTACCATTTTGTTGAAATCCAATTTTATTTGCAACAGCTTGACTTGCATAATTATCAGAATTAATTGCTAAAAATACTTCTCCTATTTTTGTTTTCGGAAAAATATCTCTTACCGTTAGATTATCAAAAGAATTGTCAATAAAAATATCTGACAAAACCTCTTCAAGTGAAATAGTCATATTTCCCTTGTTTCTTTGTTCAGGTACTGATTTATATTCTATTTCAGCTTTGTTTGCTTTATTAGAATTTGAAATAGTAACATCTATAAATCCAGAATATAGCCCTTCTCGTGTATATATTGAATATCTACCTTTATTTGTATAATGCCCTTTAAGAAATTCTTTTGATGTTATTTTTCTTAATATGTATAATTCTTTACCATCTTTATTTACATTACTTGTTTTAATTATTCTATCATATTCTTTTCTAACATCTTCAATGCCCTTACCTGATTTTTGTGCAATTTTTTCTTCAATCTCTTGAGTTTTAATTTCATCTTCATTCATATTAAATTGTGATGTTTTACTATCTTTGCTATCTCTTTCTGTATAATTTATTCCATTGTCAATTAATGGCGTTAATTCTTCTCTTTTCTTTCCTTGTCTTATTCCTTCTATAATTTTTTCAATATTTTGTGTTAATAATTCTTTGGTTAGTGGTTTAAATCTCTCTGAATTATGATTTTCTATTGAATTACTAATGGCTCTTGTCAAAACACTTGATATGCCTAATGATAAAGAATCACTTTGAAGTATATAATGCTTTACAGTATGTTCTCCATTTCCATAATGAAAATAATATCCATTATTATAGTAAACTGTATTTTTATTTTTTACATCTTCTCTTAATCCTTGTGATGTACTCACTTCTCCATCATTTACATCTCCAAATGACAAATATGTTGATTTTACCTTTTTATTTTTAACGAACTCTGCATTCATTTTCACATCAGTAGCATATCCAATTATGCACATTTGAGATTGGATTTTACTTATCTCATCCTCACTATATCCAAGTTCATTCATTCTATTTACTAAACATTCCTCTATCCTTAATGCACTATGGTTTGCGTTACAATATGCCATAATATTAACATTTCTCATATTTTTCATTGCTTGTAAAACATCTATTCTTTTTCCTTCTGTTTCAATAAGTGGAAATAAATATTTTTCAGTAAATTCATCATCCAATTCTTCCTTTCCTGCAATACCAGTAAATCTTCTTCCTTTTTTTGTTATTCTTTCTGATGGCTCTCCATAAGCCATTGATAATATTTTACCATCAAAATCTTCTAGTTCTATACCTGTGTTTTCATTATGATTAGTCTTTAATCTTAAAGCTTCCATTCCTTGATTTAATGCGCCATTAACATCTTTCTCCCACATTGCAATAGCAATCATACTTAACAAACACGGACTTTCTTTAAATGGATTTTTATCTTCTTCCATTGCCTTGATTCCATATTCATATTCATCTGTTTTAGGTACTTTTTCATATAATTTATACATTTTATTCTTTTCTCCTCTTGCATTTTTTATTTTATACAAGTTATATATGAAATAACTTTTTGAAGAAATTTATTATTTTTTCATAAAATTTTTCTTTATATTCTACTGGCAAGTTATTTACTGTTTGTTCTTCATTCTGTTGTTTTGTATTTTCTTTATTTTGTTCTTTTATTTTCTTATTAAAAATATCATCTGGATTGTATTTATTGGCTTTTTCCTCTTCTATTTTTTGCCTATCATACTTTTCTTTTGCTTTTATCCTTTCCCTTTGATATGGTGTTGCCCAATAATCTCTAAATATGACTGCAAATATATCTTTTGTTTCCTCTAATAAATTTTGTTCTTCAAAACTCTTGTTTATATCAACATTAAATACATAATCTTTGTCCATTTTCTTTTCAAAAGTTTCTAGCATTGTTTTTGGTATTTTGTTCATACTTTCTTGAGGGACATATTTTAATATTTCAATTACCTCTTTGTATGCTTTATGATAGTTTTCTTCCATCTTTTGTTCTCCTCCATTTTAATGTAATATTTCTCCTAATCATCTGCATATTCATTTTGATTTTTTTCATTAGGCTCAAGCATTTTTTCATCTTCTTGTATTTGTTTTAGTCCTTGTTCTTTTCTTGAAACATCTCTGTTAATTGTATTTTTACCTATCTCCTGTTCTGAAAATAATCTTAATTTTACTGTTGGTTTTTCTTCTTGTAATTTTTTATATTCTATAACTTGATTTTTCCTTTGTCCATTCATTCTATTTTTTTGTTCATTTAATTCTTTTTTATAAATATTTGGAACTCTTTCTGCCCACTTTGTAGCTTGCTCTGTTGTTCTTCCTTCAGATAGATATTTTTGTATTTCTTTTTCTGTAACCTTATCCACTTCTTGTTCATATATGTGTGCTTTCTGTTGGTAAATATCTATAATTTGTTCTAATTTTGGAAAATACTTTTGCTCTTTATCATCAAATAAAGCATTTCTTTGTAATTCTACTATTTCTTTACTATATCTTTCAAATAAAAATGCTATATTTTCATCAGTCTTTAATGTGCTTTCCAATTTACCAGCATATAACTCATATATCTTATTATAAATATTTACAACATCACTTTCATTTGTTGCACTTTCAATCAGTTTATAAAAATCTAAAAGTATATTATCTGTTTCATTATTAAAATTTTCAAATAATAAATTATATTTTTCATCTCCTAGTAATGTAAATAAACTAGAATATAAATTGCCTTTTATTCCTTCTGTTCCTACATTTGCTTTATATCCATTTATATCTACTAATTGTCCTTTTTTGTCATTTTGTGTTTCTATAATCTTTTTTGATATTTCCTCTCCATTTTCTATAAAAACATATGGATTACTTTCCTTATAATCTATTGTTTCTAACATATTTTGAACTTCTGGTTTTTCTATATCCATCTCTTGCATTAGCTGTTTAAATTTTTCTTGTATTTTTTCCATTGCTTTTGTATAATCAAGTTCCTGCATTTTGGATATATCAGTATTCCATACCATTTGTTCTTGCATATATTTGATTTCAGAATATATATTTTTTGCTTTTTCCATATCCATTTCTTTGATATTGTTTAATTTTATAAGATATGAATTAAAACAGGTTGTCATACAACTTTGTAATGCCTCACGAGCAACTGTTGGATTTTTTCTTGCATTATCAGAAATTGTTTTTACATCTAATATCATTTTTAAATACGGATATTTATATTCTTCTTTTTCGCTTTCATTTAATGCCTCTGCATATTTTGTATCAAATTCTTCTAACATCTCTGGATATGAATAATCTGTTTTATAATCTGTTGTTTGCAAATACATTTCTAATAATTTCTCTTTTGGAATTATGCACGATATCATATCAGCAATGTTTATGTATGAATCATAAAATGAATCTGAAGAATGACTTTTAGTATAATATCCATCTCCCCAATCCCAAAAATTATCTTGCATATCTTTCAAATGTGTTTTACTGTTAAACCATTCTGTCCACATTTCTACTGGGCTGTCATCAAAATCAAATCTTTCATTCTTATATTTTTCATAGTCTATTAACAAGAATTCTAATCTTTCTGGCTCATCTTTCCATTTTTCCTTATATTCTTCCATTGTTGTTTGATATGTTTTTCTTAGATACCCATTACTTTCTAACTGCTCCATATATCTTTCAGGAATATATTGTAATGATTTTTCTCTATCTTGTGCTGAATTATTATATATGTGCCACATTTCGTGCTTTAATACTGCTGATAGTTTATCTGATTTTGTATAAACAACACCCATTTCAGAATGTGCTGAAGCAATAGCACCTGAATAATAATGAGGTGCTATTTTTACTTTATCTGTAATACTCTCTATCAATTCTTTAATATGCCCACTATGTTTTTCTCCATAAGTTTGTTTAAATTCGTGATAAGCTTCATTTAAAATTTGATATACTGTTTTATCTATATTTATATCTTTTGAAGCAATATTATCTTTATCATCCATTTGATTTCCTCTATATTACATTTTTATTTAACTTTTAATATTCTTTAATGTAATTGCCCTTGACCTTTTCTATTTTCTTGTTTTCTATTGTATTCCTCTTCTGCTTGAGCTTTTTGTCTCTCCATTTCTTCAAGCAATTGATTTTCTCTTTCTGATAATTGTATTCCTTTTCCTGTCCTTTTAAATAATGCTCTTTTTTTATCATAATCTATTTCTTTTTTTTCTTTTTCAGACTTGTCTATTTGTCTTACTATAATATTTCTTTTCATATCATTTTTCAATGTCGTTCTATTTAATTTGCCTGATGTTTCTACTTTTGGTGTTCTAAATTTTTCCATTAGTTGCTCTGTTCTTTCTCTTGCCTCTTTATCTTTTTGCATTCTTTCAACTTGTGCTTGTGATAAACCTTCTGGTGTTTGCTCTAATTTATGCCCATCTTTTTCATCCAAATTCACTTCTGGAAATCTACCTTTTAATATCTGTTTTACTTGCTCTTTATCTAGTCCTTGTCTAACAAAAGATTCTGTTAGTTTTTTAAATATTGGAGATAGTGCCTCATTAGTTGTTGCCATTATTTGAGGATTTTCCTTAAAATATGAATTATAATATTTTGAACCATCTGCTATAACTACTGCCATTTCTGCACATATCGTTTCCAATTCTATATTTCCTTTAAATCGTTCGCCAACATCTAAGTCTATAAAATTGATTTGCTTGCCTCTTTCGTAATAAAAATTACTTGTTTTTGATGGGTCTACTTTTAAACCTGCTTTTGTTATCTCTATCCAATCAGATACAAATTTATCATAGAACTCTTGTCTTTCAGTTTGTAATGCTTTTAATGTACTTATATATTCTGTTCCTACTTCTTTTAGTTCTGTTTCGTTCATTCTTTGCACATTTACACTTTTATGCAATGGTTGTCCATCTGCTATCTCCTGTAAAATATATCCTTTCTTAAAACCAAATCCATCATCTATACCATCAGTTTGATACTCTAATGTTGGAACTATATTTACACCTTTTTCTTTTAATTGTTTTTCTATTTTCATTTTTTGTTGCAACTCTTGTTCATTTATACTTTTCGTTTTTAGTAAAGCATAACCATCAATGAAAAAACATTCTTTATTTGAGCCTTTTGTATTACTTTCCATTCCTTGTACTTTTTTTATGAGTTCGCCAATTTTGTTATGTGTTTCAAATCTTGATATATTTTGCAATAACACTCTCCACCTTTCATTTTTTATTAAACATTTTTTCAAACCATTTTTTTAATTTTGTGAATAGATTTTCTTTATATTGTATCATTTCTACATTTTCTACTTGTTCCATTACAACATCTTCTTTTGTTTTCTTTCTATTTTTAAACAAATTATCAGGATTATATTTTTCTTGTATTTCTTTCTTTATCTTTTCATTTTTCTCTAATTCATCAATAAATGACTGCTTTTCCTCTTCGCTATCACACCAATAATTTATAACTAAAATGGTTAGTAATACTACTGTTTCTCTTCTTAAATTTTGCTCTGTTAATGGTATATCTGTTCTTATTTTTGGCTTGTATTCTTTCATTCTTTGTTCTTCAAAAAAATCTCTGACTTCTTGAGGTACTTTTTCTTTATCTTCTTCTTCCATTAGGCTTAATATTTCAAATATTTCTGAATAAGCCATCATATCATCTAACATTGACATTTGTTTCTCTCCAATACAAAAAATTTATTCTATAATTATTTTAGTTTTTTTAATTCTTCTTTTGCTTTTTCATTTCCCTGTTCTGCTGATTTTTGTAAAAGTTCTAAGCCATATTTTGTATCTTTTTCTATTTCTATTCCATTCTCATTTCCTTCAAGATATAAAGTTCCTAATAACCATTGTCCCATATCATCATTAACTTCAACTGATTTTTCTAACCATTTTATTGCCTCTTTATCATTTACTTTTGTTCCTTCTCCTTGAAGGTATTTATAGCCTGTCCAAAAATATGCTTTTTCGTATCCTTTTTCTGCTGATTTTTTCATATATTCAAAAGACTTTTCTAAATTTTTTTCTATCCCTTCGCCCTCATAATACATAGTAGATACATAATATTCTGCGTCTTCTTGTTCTTTTTCTGCCAAAATACTAAATAAATTAAATGCTTTATCTAAATTTTTATCTACACCATTTCCAAAATAATAACAAATTGCTAACATATAAGTAGCATTGTCATTTCCTTTACTACTTGCTTTTTCATATAATTTAAAAGCCTCATTCAAATCTTGTTCTGTTCCATCTCCGTAGTAATAACTATTTCCTAAATTGTATGTTGCTTTTATACTACCTTTTTCACTTGCTTTTTTATATAATTCAAATGCTCCTTTATAATCTTGTTCTATTCCTTCTCCCTTAAACTTTCGATATGCTAATTCGCACATTGCGTCTAAATCTCCTTGTTTTACCAATTCTTCAATTTCTTCTAAACTCTTATTTTGCATTCTAAATCTATCCTTTCTACAATTATTTTGAAATTTGCTCTTTTTGTTCTATTTTTTGTTTTTGTGTTTGTTTTATTTCTTGAACAGTATTATTTATTTCTTGTAATCCTATTCCTTGTGTATCGTGTTCGATTGTATTTGGTGTTATTAAATGTTCAGCATTTTGTTCATCATTTTCTCCATTTTCTTGTAAAGTTTTTTCTAGTTTTTTTACTTGCTCAATACCCAATAGCTCTCTTGACATACCTTCAGCAAATTCTAATACATTGTTATATGGTTTTACACTACTTTGAACAGTCTTCAAAAAATCTGGATTTTGTATTTTTTCTGCAAACTCTTTTCCATAAATTTTTTCTATCGTTTGTGTATCTCTTTGAATTTCTTGTTCTACTGTTTCTAATTGTTGCTCGTTATTTCTATTCTTATACATTAGAACATAAGGATACATCATTCCTCTTATTTTTATAATTCCCATATCTTCTTTTGAGAAATGTTCTACATTATTCCAAACCGTTTCATTAGCCTCTGTATGTAATAATTCATTGTCTTTAATCCCTAACTCTTGTAGGTCATCAGTTTTAAGTGTTCTATCTTTATATGTTATTTTTCCTGTATGAAATACACTTTGAAAGCAATTTGAATGATTTGCTATGTCTATTCCCATTTCTCCATTTGCCAATAATTCAATAATAGTATGTTTTAAGTGTGAATCTAATTCTCTTTGCATTGGATTTTTAAAGTTTTCTTCGCTCTTTGTTGGTATATCTGCGTGCATTTTTTCGTGAAATAGTATTACACTTTCTATTCCTTCTGTATATTCCATTCCAAACATTTCTTCAAATTCTTTCTCATCTGTTGGAATAGTAAATTGTACTGCAAACTCTCCATTATTATTTTTATCTGATAAACAACAAGGCTCTATACTAAATAATTCTGGTGTAAATGGCATATATATAATTTTTTTCACATTAGTATTGCCTATAATATTTTCTGCATTTTCTTTATAATCTTGTGTTTGTCCAATAAACCTTTTTTCCATTTCTTTAGAATATTTCTCATTCATTTGTTCAACTTCTTGGAAAAAATCTGTATCTAATAAATTTTTCATTGCTATTGCTATTTCAGGATTTTTCACTTGTAATTCTTCCATATTTGTTTGTGCAAAACTAGCAATATACTCTCCATACTCTGCCCACATATTTTTTTCTTCAGCATTGTTCTTGAAAGTATTAAACTCTTCAAGTCCTTTTTTATTTTCTAAAATTGCCTTTTTGAAATTATCAAGACTTTTAGTTAAATGTGATACTTTGCTGTTATCTTCATTTATTTTACTTTCTAAACTTTCTATTCTGTATAATATCTGGGATAACAAAAATATCTTATTAGTATCAAATTCTATATCTACATTTCCAAAATTATAGTTACTCATAATTTATCCTTTTATATTAAATTTATTTTGACACTTCCTTGTCTGGTGTTGTTTTTTGATATTGTAATTGCTTAGTTTCTTGCACCACACTATTTATTTCTTGAAGTCCAATCATACTTGCATCACTTGTAATAGTCGCTGGTGTTATATTTTTTTGTTTCTGCCTAGTATCTGTAAGACAATACCACATTTTCTTTTCACTATCATATAATGCTTTGCTTGGAATTTTACCCTCTTGTCTTGCAAGAACTCTAGTTAAAGAAATTTGTTGTTTTCTCAATTTTGATATATCACTCTTTTTCACATCATCTGCAACTTTTATTCTGCTTTTATCTGCCTGTCCTCTCCTATAATCAATTTCCTGTTCAACTGAGCCTTCACTTAAATTATTACTTTGTAAATATTCTTGTGCATATTGTTTGTCAATTTCTGCTGGTGTTCTATAGTGTCTTGGTAAATTACCATTACTTCTATTTTTTTCTGCCTTCGTATGCATTTCTTTAAATTCTTCGCTCTTTTTTATTTGTAATAAAATACTATTAACTTCTGGTAAATTAGCAAATTGCTCTAGATAATTTGCACATCCATCTATTGTTAAATTATCTGCCTCTTTTAATAATCTTGCCATAGCTGGCATTATTTTCCCCATAAACATTTGTGGGTTATCTTTGTAAAATGTTGCATTATTATCATAATTTTCGATAAATTTTCCTGATTTTATACTTTGCAATACTCTTTCTATGTTTTCATTTTCACAATTTGCTCTTAATGCGTATGCTGTATTTTCCTCTGTTGCCTCATAATCCTTCATAAAATCTTTTATCCAATCCATTTTTCTTTGATGAGAAGCAATTTTCTTCTGCATTTCTTCATTAGCTTTATTTTGGTCATAAACTGTAACCTTTTTACTTAAATCTGCTAATACTTGTTTCTTATCGCTATAATATTTTTCTAATCTTTCTCTATTTTCAGCTTGGTATCTCCAGGGTGTTTCTGATTGCATTGTGTCCATAATAAACTTTCTTGGAGAATAACCTTCCTTTAACTCTCCCATTTGTAGAGCATATTGTTCTATATATTGTTTAGCAGAAATTTCTGTTCCGTCTTTTAATTTTACTTTTCCATTTTGTGCTAAATGCTTAAAAAAGTATTTCTCTATAAATCGTTCTGCTGACATTTCTCCTTTTTCTTTTCCTGCTGGAATTATAAATTTTTTTTCTAATAAACTAGAATCTATTGTTTTTATAAAATCTTCAAAAGCCATTTGCACATTTTTTCCACCATTTTCAACCTCTATTGTTCCATTATTAAATGGTGGTATAAATCCATAATTTCCCATCTTAGTTTGTGCATTAGCCATTGAAGCAGATTGTCCTAATCTATTTTCAAGTTGTATTTGGAAATAATGTGATATTCTTTCAAATATTTCTTTGCTTTCATCTTTTCCTATTTGTGTTACAAGTTCTGCAATTTGTTCTGGTGTACCTTTTTCTATTCGTCTATATATAAGTTCATAGTACATCTCTTGTCCATCTTTTATTAGTTGCTCTTTCTCTTTGTTAGAAAGTTCTGAATTTTGTGAAATATCTTGAATTTCATCTTTCATGTTTTTTATTAAATCAATTGCACTTTTTTTAGTTCCATCTAAATTATATTCTTTTTGTAATATTGGGTATTCTCGTAATATTTCTGTTTTTCCTCTTACAGATATTAAATCGTCTAAAATTGGTACTGTTACATCATCTCTTTCTTGTAATCCATTACTTTCATAATGTACTTTTCCATCCCAAGAATTAACATTTGCTTTATATCGAGATATATTTAATTTACCCCTTTCAATATTCATTAAGTTTGTAATTTCTTCATCAGGAAGCCCCATTATTTCTAAATATTGCCTATATCCAACCTCATTCGCATTATTCTCTAGTACATACGCATCATAGTTTCCTGTTTTTACATCCAAACTATACCAATCTTTATCTAAATAACTCATTAAAGCCCAATCTCTTGCATAAGCCATTGCATCTTTACTACTTATATTAGTTTTAGCCATCAAATATTGTCTATGGTGTTGTATTTCATGAAATACAGTCTTGAACAAAGTTTTACAAGCTAATAACCTTTTATCTTTATCTGAACTTTGCAATTCATTATATAGATGAGCAATATTATATACTATGCTAGGTCTATTGTTTCCATTGCGACATAGTCCTCTAAATGTTCCTTTGGAATCATTTATAAATTCTAATCCAAATGTGTTTAAACTATCATCTCTATTAGGTTTATAGCTATATCCCAATTCTTCAACTTCTAATTGAAATATTCTTGTAATAGACCTTTGCATTTTTTGCAATAATTGCGTATCATTAAAATCTAGTTGATTATTTTTAAAATGGTTCATAAAACCTGTCATTTCTCTTTTTTGTATTGCAACCTTTTCTTCCTTTGTCATCCTTTTTCCTACCTTTCGATTTTTTCATCGTTACTTTTTTCTCTACTCACTTCGTTATATATTTCTTCTATAAGTTCATCACTTTTATCCTCTTCTTGTAATTTTTTTAGTTTTAGGTATTCTTTCATTTGTTCTGTTTTTTTATCTTTCATATCCACCATTTCCTTTTTTAATAGTTGTTTTTCTTGAAAAATTTCATAATTCTATTTAAAATTTTCTTAAATATGTTTTGTTCTTTATACTCAATTATCTCTGTATTTTCTTCCTTAACTTCATTATTTTGTTCTACTTTTTCTTTTTTCTTAAATAGATTATCTGGATTATATCTTTCTCTCATTTCTGCCTCTATTTTTTTGTCATTTTCAGAATACATTTTTAACAGTTCTTTTTTTTCATTTTCATCTTTACACCAATAGTTTAAATTTAACATCGCTAATAATGCCAATGTTTTTCTCTGCAAGTTTTGTTCTGCTAAAGATATATTAGGATTTATATTAGGTTGATAATTCTTATCTTTTTCTTCATTAAATAATTCTAATAATTTTTTTGGTATCATATCAATATATTTTTGTTCCATATATGATAAAATCAATAAAACTTCTGCGTATGCTTTTGATAAACTATTCTCCATTTTTTCCTCCATAAAATAACTATACTTTTTCAAAATTATTATACCAAAGCAAGAAAAAAATTACAATAATTTTTATCGATTATTTTGGAACAGTTTTATTTCTGCTAGCAACATTTTATTTTACTTTTCCTTTTAAATGTGGTATAATATAGTATAACAATAAATTTTTATTCAGTAGGAGGATTTAATTATGATGATGCAGAACACAAATGACTTAGCAAAGAAAATCTGGGGAAAGGATGCAACAGAAGTAATGGATTTTCTTCACAAAGAAAATTTATCTATCAAAGACAGTTTTCGGAATGAAGAAACAATGATGAATTATATCGCAAGAATCCTTATTCGTCATTGCAACAAACGGATTGACAAATCCTATCCTCATTCTACCGATTTTTGGGAAATCAGGGGAATGTCTATCCAAATTGGTGTTGAGCCAAAAAGCAAGGCAAAGAATATCTTGTATATAATTCGGTTACTTACTGGGAAATTACCTGTTCCTTCAGAATATCCTGAGCCAGAATATGATTTTGAAACAGAGTGTTTGCAGGATATGGAGGAGGAAAGTTTCTGGGAAAATGCCGAAAAGAAACGTGAAGCTTGGATTTTCTAAATCCTGAATTACAATAAGCAATTTTGGGACAAAATTTGATTTTCTAGTCCTACACACATCAAACTGAGTTGGGGGAGGAACTTTTCCTCCCCTATTCCAATTTTTATCTTATTTTTTCTTTTTTACTATAAATAACTCTATTTATTTCATCTTTTGTGATTATTCGTTTATCTACCGTAATCCCTTTTTTGTCTATTATTTCAGCTAAATATTGATTTCTTTTATCTTTTGCTAAAATAATAGCTTTGTTATTATCTTTTAATTTTACTACATAGAATTTATCTATTTGCATACTATATCATTCCTTTACTGATATGCAGGTGTTCCATATCCTAAAATCACACTACTTCCAATATCATACACATTTTGTTTACACATATCTCCACTTGTATTACCCTCAATAGTATAAACTTTGTTATTTTCTACTCTATCTACAATTCCTACGTGGTCTGCCTTTCCGTCATTGCTATCAGTCCAGTCAAAAAAGATTATATCTCCGTGCTTTTGGTGTATAACTTCTATCTTGCCATAATCCACAAGTTTGAAACCAAGCCACACCTTCGCTTTGACAGTTGGCGAATTTTGGTATTATTCCTGCCTCAATATATCCACATTCATTAGCACAGAAACTTACAAAACAAGCACACCATTCAACTCTATTACTAAAACCATACCAAGACCAAAATGGCTGTCCTCCTACATTTCCTATATATTGTTTTGCTACTTCTACAATATCATTACTACCTCCTGTTGCTCCTGCTAGCATATATGACCACATTGAGTTATATTCTTCTTTTTGAAGTTCTGCTAGCTGTTCTTTTTGTTTCGGATTCAAATTATATAATTCAATCATCTCTTGTAATGATTTACTTGTTACATCAATATGTAACATTTTTATTTTCTTCTTTTCTATTTTTGTATTTCCGTTTTCGTCTGTTATTTCATACTCTTTTTCTATTTCATCTACTCTGGAATTTATTGTATTCATTTGCCAAAATATTTCCTTCAGTTTGTTAATTTTATTGTCATCTAATGTAACAACTTCTGTCTGTTCCTCTCCATTGCTTATAATAACTGTATATAGTGAAAGTATATCTTTCCATTGTGCTTTATTTGAATTTATTTCAAATTCGTCGTGCCCAGTATTTTTTTGAATTTCTGTTATTTTATTTGTAAATTCCGTGTTTAGTTCTCTTATAACAGAACTCATATTCATTTCGCCTACTTCATCTTCATTAGAAAAAAATATGCCAAAAATAGAGGTACATAACATTGCAATCAAGCAAATAACTACAATTATTACAACTGCCACCCATCCACCTGCAATAATTACTGAAATAAGTGCCTTTGTTGCTAAAATTATTGCTTTTATAATTGCTATTGTTGTTTTTATTGCTACTTGAATAGCTTTTATTGTAGTCTTTACTGCTTGCTTTGTCATTTGAGCTGTTTTTTGTAACACTTTTACACTTGTTTTAGCCACTTGCTTTGTTGTTTTTACTGCTCTTTTAGCAGTTTTTATTTTATTTTGTGCTGATTTTATACTATTTTGAAATTTTTTCACATTTCTTTTTGTTTTCTTTATTGTTATTTTTCCTTTTCGTTTTATATTTTTTATTCCTTTTTGTGCTTTTATTATTTGAACTTTACCTTTTGAAATATTTTCTTTTGTTTTTTCAAAATTTTGCTTTCCTTTATTGTTTAATCTTGGTATGTAGTAAATTGTATCTTCTATTGATTTATTTACTTTATTTTCTGCATACTCTTGTGCTGTTTCTCTATTATCTTCATAACTTTCTTTTGTTTTGTCTTTTACATTGACAATATTTCCTTTTAAATTTTTACCCATTATTGTTGCTCTATCAAATTTTTTGATATTAAATTCTTGCTTTTTCTTTGTTTTTATATCTGCCATTCTTATTCCTCCAATTCGCTAGTAATTTTTCTTGCAACAACAACTAATCTTCCATTTTTAGCAGAATATTCGCAAGTAGATAATGTCAAAAGTTTGTCCCCATATTTCGCTGTTTTTTCTATCTCATAAAAAGAAAGTTCTTTACATTTTTTTATAAATGTATCGAACTCATCTTGTGAACTACTATCTATAAATTCATAATATTTAAAACCTGTATAAGCAACTGTTTTGAATACTGATATTATTTCATAATCTGCATTGCCATATATTGTATTGAAATTTATTATTTTATGATTATCATAAAATTCTTTTCTTTTATATTTTTCTAGTTCTCCAAAAACTTGATAATTTGTAATATGATGACCATATACAATTACATTATCACTTGTTTGCACATTACAATATTCTGCAATATATGGTGTTCCTAGTTGTGAATATTCTTTATAAAAGTTTTTTCGTAAATAATAGTCTTTTCTATTACTGTCTGTTTGCATAACTGGATAACTTATATTTGTATCCTCTATTTTTATCCATCCTAAAAAATCATTGTTTAACTCATATAACTCTTGTAAATTTATACTTTCTTCTTGCTGTTCTCTATCTTCATCTTGTTTTTCCGTGACAATGTTTTCTAGTTCTTCAAATATTTCATTTTGCTTTTTATCTTGCATTTTATTTTTTATAATATAAATTACTGATATTAGTAAACTTATTATAAAAGTAACTATTATTATTCTAGTTAGCCATTTTTTCAAATTTTTCACTTCCTTTACACGAAAAAAAGCACTATATAAACACATATAGCACTTTACAAATTTCATATTTATTTCTTATAAAACGAACTGATGACTAACTATTTCTAGTTAGCCACCAAACATAGCAATTAACTGGAACTTTCGTTCCAAACATAGCAATCTTTTTTAATTTTTTCATTTTCATTGACTTTTTTATTAAATTAGGTGTATAATAAGTATAGAAAGTAAGTAATCACAAAAGCGTGGTTGCCCAAAATATATTGGAACTACACATTGCTTTGTAATCGGTTTTTTAAGCAATGTGTAGTTTTTATTTTATCTGTTCTTTAACCCATTTTATGTATATGATACATAGCAAGGCTAAATTTATTGTTATCGAAATCATTAAACTTATTACTAAGAATGCTAATATCTCTAACATAAAGCCTCACCCCCTAACTCTTGATTAGAAATCAAGGTCGAAGGGCAACTACACATTTGCTTATCTTACTTTCTATGTCTAGTATTTTACATTATTTTCTTATAAAAGTCTACATTTTTTCCTAAAAAACTTCATTTAATTTTGTACTCATTAACCTATAAAGTTCAGTATTTTTTGGGAATTTATTTACAAATGGAATCAATGAATTTCCTACTTTTAATAATCCGTGTCCTGCCTCTACATTTGTTATAAAACTTAATTGTTGGTCTGATATATTTAATAGTTTTGCAAGTTCTGCTCTGTCTGTGCTTGCTTGATTTAACATTATTATTAGTTCACTATTTGCTAACATTGTTCTTGCTAAATCACTTCGTAATATGTCTTCCACATTTTGAGTAATTCCGAGTACAACACGCTCCGATACTTTCTCACTCTTTTCCATAAAGTAAAAAGGAAGTTTGCCGAATATTCATATTGAAAAAGTAAATATATTTCATCAATATAAATATAGGTATTTCTTCCTTTTTGTCTATTTGCTGTTATTCTATTAAAAATACTGTCAAGTATAACTAGCATTGCAATAGGTTGTAATTGTTTTTTTAGTTCTAATATATTGTAACAAACTAATCTATTATGAATATTTACATTTGTCTGTTTTGCAAATGTGTTAAGACTTCCGTTACTAAATAATTCTATTGCCAATGCTACATCTTTTGCCTCTTTTTCATCTTGCTTTAATAGTTCTTCTCTAAAATCTTTTAATGTTGGTGGCTGTCCTTCATAATCTCGTTTTTGATATTCTTTATAAACATTTGCCGTACATCTATCAATTATTGAGCGTTGCTGTGGCTCTAATGCTTTACCCATAAGCTGTTCACACAATGAAAGCACAAATTCTGATTTTAATATTATTGGATTTGAATTATCTCCATAAAATTTATTCATATCCATTGCATTTATATGATTTTTACTTGTTGAAGATATTTCTACAAGTTCTCCTCCTAACTCTTTTACAAGTCCTGCAAATTCATTTTCAGGGTCAATTATAATTATATCTGCGTCTTTCTCTTTTAACATTATTGAAGTTATTTCTTGTTTTGCTGTAAAACTTTTTCCACTTCCAGAAACACCTAATATAAAACTATTTCCATTTAATAGTTGCCTTCTATCTAATAAAATCATATTTTTAGATATTGCATTTTGTCCATAGTATATACCTTGTGGGTGCTGAACTTCTTGTACTTTAAATGGCATAAATACTGCTAAACTTTCTGTTGTTAATGTTCTTACATTTTCTATTCTTTCTACCCCAATAGGTAATGTTGTGTTTAGCCCATCAAGTTGCTGAAATTTTAATAGTCCAAATTGACACAAATTTTTTCTAGCAGTAGTTAGTATTGCCTCTGTTGTATCTTCAAGTTCTTTTTCTGTATCTGCAGTAATGACGGCTGTAATTAAACCTAAAAACATTCTTTGGTCACGAGTCATAAGGTCATTTAAAAAATCTCTTGCCTCTTGTTCTTGTTGTTCCATATCATAAGGTATTGAGGCAAGAAAATTATTGTTTTCATTTTGCTTTCTCATATAATTAGCTTTATTTGTTTCTACACCTAACAATATTCGCTCTGCATCTTTTATTGCTTCATCTGTTGAAACTGGAGAAATATCTATTGTTAAGATTAGATTTTTACTAATATCTGTTATCTCTGAAATCATACTGTCTTTTATGAAATTAGCATATTCTTTTAAAAATATTACTCTTCCGAACTTATCTCCCATCCTAAAATAATCTTTTTTAAATTCAAAACTGTCTGGACATATATAATCTTTAAAACTGTGTCCTTTTCTCATATTATCTATCATATCAAAATAGAAGTTATTTTCTTCGCCTATTCTATAAAAGTTGTGTAACATTTTCAATTTTTCATTTGAATCTAATTCCATACAAATAGAATTTAACTTTTTAAAATGTTTGTTTAATTCTATTGTAATCCTTCTAAAAGCTGTTCGAGCCTCTTCTAAACTTTTCTTCTTTATAGTTATGGTTATATATTTTTCTTGCACAATTCCATTAGAACTTTTTGCTCCTTCATCTATTAACATATTGTATTCTTGTCTTAGTCTGTCAAGTTTATCTTTTTCATTGTCTATCTTTACATTTTCTTCAATGTTTTGCTCATTCATTTTGCTATTTAATATACTAATCTTTACAAGCATATCACTTTCAAAAGAATTGAGTATTTGCATATAATCTAAAAACATTGCCTCTTTATCATCTTCACTTGCTACGATATAATTTATATCTGTAAATTTGAAAGTTTTTGAATATTTATTATTTCCTACTAAAAATATTCCGTCTTTCCAAATTCTTTTTATTGGAATAACATCTTGCACGCCCTTTGGAATAATAAATTTCTCTTTATCTCTCTTAAATAATTTATTAAAAAACATAAATTTTACCTCCCATACTTAAAATGAGGGCAAAATCTCGTTAATTTGTTTTTCTTATTTCTCTTGTTTTTTATTTTTCTTAAATAGCTTTTTTCTTCCGCTATTTTTAACATTTTTTTCACATTGTTTATACATATCTAAATAGTAATTATTTGGTTTAAATACTAATTTTTTGGGTGTTAATATCTCTGATTTAATCCAAGCTACCAAAAATTGTTCTGCTGTCATTCCATTGTATTTTACAAATCCTAATAATGCAAAAGGAACTGCACCTGCCATACATAACCACGATACAGTTCCTGTATTATTTAATATTGGTTTGAATATAAAGTATATTCCTACTGCTACACCACAAGCAAGTCCTGAACATATAAATTGTCTTAAAGATAAGCCAAAAAATATTTTTTCACTATATTGCCTTATTTCTTTATTTATCTTAACTTCCATAATTAACTATCTCTCCTTTCCTATAATCCCATCATTTCACGAACTACTCTATCACTCATTTTTACTGTTCCAACTAATACTAACATATTAAAAACAAGTTCCCCTATATAGCTCCATACTTGTGTTGTAGCAGGTAAACTTGTATTAACTGCTGGTGGGTTTGAAGCAAACAATGAAAAAATTATGCAAGCAAGTACAATTATTGCTCCCTCCATACATACTGAAACATAGGATTTTATAAAACTTTTCCCAACATTTTGTGATGGCTCTCCTGCAAACGCTGATAAAGGAATTGGTGCTATTGCTGTATATAAATAGAGTTTGAAGAATCTTCCATATACTGTCATTATCATTACAAACGAAAGAACTGTTACAAGTAATCCTCCGTATTAGTGTAACTGCCCATAAAGGTATGCTCTCGAAAAATCCGACAACTCTCTATCGTTGTTATTAGTTCTTGTGGTAATACTGTATTACTACTTTCTCCAAAACCTGCTGAAGTCATAATCGTTGATATTATTCCTTGTACTATTTCAAATATTGCTAGCATTAAATCTAATCCATAAACAACTATTGTATATGCTATTGCAAAACGTAAAAATAGTTTAAAAGCGTGTTCTGGCTTTTTTACCTCTGAAAATGAATTACAAGTTTTAATAACACCTACTAAAAAGAAAATAACAAGTAATGCCAAACCGTATTGCTTGCAATGCACCGTGTATATTTACAATTACTTCCCAAATACCTCCACCTTTAAAGTTTTCTGGTGTTTGCGTTACTAATTGCCATATTTCACTTAATTTTCCATTCCAAGTATCTATTGCATTTTGTAGGTTTCCTACAATCCAATTATCGCTCAAAATTTATCGCCTCCTTTTATGAGAAGGCAATTCTTTATCTGTTTTTCTTAAAAACTTAACCTAATATTAGTTCTAATATTTGTTTCGCAAAAGCTATTATTACACCACCAGCAAGAGTCATAAAACCGATTCGCTCTTTGAGATGGGTCGTGTGATTTAATAGCCATACCTATTTGCACAATTCCCCATAACAACAAAATTGCACCTATTGCTCCTATAATTTGATACATAAATTCTTTCAAATTATCTATAACTACTAATGGATTATCTGTTGCAAATACTGTATTATTTCCTACCACCAATACAGTTACAACTGTCATTACCTTTAGTCCTATACCTAATAATCTTTTTTTATTTAATTTATTTTTCATTTTCAAAAACCTCTCTTTCTGAGAGAGATTTCTTCTCATAATGTTTTCTTTTTAATTATCTTGTTTTTCCAATAAATAATTATCTATTTCTTCATCAATTAAAATTTCATCTGCTATATCTTGATACTTTTTGTCTTTAATACCCTTTACATTGGTATCTATTGATATAGTTGCTACGGAATTTTCAGTTTTTCCGTGAATATAAGGTTTATAGCCTCCATCTTCTGTTAGTTTAATATTAGGGTGTTTAAAAGTATTGTATTTTTTATCTATTATTGGTCTTTCTCCACGAATAAATAGTAAAGCATATTGGTTATCGAGCATTCTAACTTCATCAGGTGTCATTAGTTCTCTTCCTGCAATTTGATAATTCGTTGAGTAACTTCCACTATGTCCAGTTGATTTTCCATAAGTATTTGTATCTATTGTTTCTTTTCCTAGAAGTTCACTAATATATTTGTGTGTTGATTGCTCATTTCCACCTAAATATAAAAGTTCATCACAATTTCCGTACAATGCTTTCCCATTGTTTTTCAAACAGTGTCTTAAGTTGTGCGAGATTTTGTAGTATAATACTTACTGAAATTCCGTCTTGAACGCATAGTAGCAAGTATCTTATCAAAGTCATCTGGCAGGCTTACATTTGCAAATTCATCCATTATAAAATGCACATTTACAGGTAATGCACCTTTATATTTATGGTCTGCAACATAAAATAGTTGTTGAAATAATTGTGTATATAACATTGATACAATAAAATTAAAAGATGTGTCATTATCTGGTATTAAAGCAAATAATGCTACTTTCTTTTCTCCTATACTGCCTAAATCTAGTTCATCATCCATTGTTAAATTTGCTAAATCTTTTAAATTAAACTTTTCTAACCTAGACGCAAGTGTTACTTGAATTGATTTTAGTGTTTTTGCAGAGCCTGAGTGATAACTTCTATAATATTTCAATGCTATATGCTGTGGATTTATTTCTTCTATCATATTGAATAAAGTATCTAATGGACTTTCATATTCGTCATCATCTTCTTTTACATCTCCTGCCCTCAATAGTTCCAATACCATATCAAAATTTTGCTCATACTCTGGTGCTTCATATTTTAATAGGAAGATTAAAGACATCAGTAACATTGACGCTGCAGTATCCCAGAATGGGTCATTACTTTGACTTCCGTTTTGGTGTTGTACTTTTAAATAAGTTTGTAACAAGTTTTTGAATATCATTATCAGTTTCTAAATATGCAAATGGGTTATATCCAAAACTTAAATTCATATTGATTAAATCTAATATTCTTACTTCAAATCCATTTTGTTCTAGCATAAATCCTGTGTCTCGCAAAATTTCTGCTTTTGGGTCTAATATAATGTATGAATTATTTGAGGCTTGTAATAAGTTTGGTTTTGCATAAAACAATGTTTTTCCTGCTCCACTACCACCAATTACTAATGTATTAAGATTTCTTCTGTGTTTTTTAGCATTTAAACCTAATCTTACATCTTGAGTTAGAATTCTATTTTCACTTTCTGGCATTTGTTTATATTTTTTATTGATTTCTTTTGTATTTCCCCATTTTGCCGAGCCGTGTTCCTTTCCTTTTTTATAGTTTTTCCTTGTTGAAAAATATGCTCCTATTCCTATTAAATAAGAAAGCAAAAAAATAAGAACAGTTTTTATACTATTCTCGCAAATTTCTATATTAAATGGATTTTGTAATTTCTTTGGTAATTGATTTATTATTGTAGCAAGTCCACCACTTGTTAGTGGTGCAATTAAAAGTGCTAACCAAATAACTGCTATAATTCCAATAATAGATAATATTATATAAATTCTATTATCTTGTTTCATTTCTTGCCTCTTTTCTTTTGAAAATACCCTTTTTTTGTTTAGATGGTGCTTTTATAATTTTTACTATAACCTTATCAATTAAATCTGTTTCTTTTTCTTGCTCTCGCATTTCATTCTTCATATTGATTAGTGAATTTAAAATGATTGCATAGGCAACTCTATCCACTTCCATAACTTTTTTATCATCTTCCATAGAAATTCCTACCTTTCATATTCTCTATTTGCTTTTGCTCTGTTATTCATTCCTAGTGTTCTATCCATTCCCTCTGTCAATATTTCAAAACATTCTGCTCCTTTTCCTAATTCTTGCTTAATTTCTTGTGGTGTCATTGCTTGTAATGAATCTGGTATCTTATCAAAATTAAAATTGTTTGTTGGCATTCCATATCTTTTACTTACCATATATGAAACACTTTCATTTTCAAATGTATTTAATTCTGAATCTGCAAAAGTTAGCATATGAATACTTGCAATTTCTCTTACTAAACCTTGTATTATAGAATTTATTTCTGAATTTTCTGTAACTTCTATTACTCTATTTTTAACATTAAAGTTTGCAACTTTGTTATTAGGGACATTTGGTACAATTTGAACTTCTACTGGTGACATAGAAAGCACAGCTTTTAATATCTGCTCATTTGTATATGGCAATGTATTTAATTGTCTGCTTACTCTCATATCCGAAATATCATAAACTCTTTTTGGGTCATAGCCTTGTGCTTCTGTTCCATCTTCTCTTGTATAAATATTTCCTTGCTCTAATATAATTATTTTATTTGGTTTGCCTGCAAAACTAATTTTTTCTTTTTTCCAAGTTTTCACATCTTTTAGTTGTGTTGCTTTTGGATTTTGTGCTGTTACAAGTAAAGCATTTCCTACCGAATAAGTTGGAAAATTGCTTTGCACATCTAAATAAGTTTGATATAGTTTGCTATCTTCTGTTATTTTTATTGCCATCTCATCTTGTGTTTGATATGCCCATTGTCTTTCAGTATTTTTTTCTTCTGCCCATTTACCGACATCAAATTCTTCTTTTTGCACATTATTAACTGCACTTTTTAGAATATCATTTATCATACTCATAAATTATTTGCTCCTTTCCTTTTTTCTACTTTTCTTCTTTGGTTGCGTGTGCTTTGTTTCTTGTATTTCTTCTTGTTTTGGTGTTTCTTTTATTTCTTCTTTTGCCTTTAGCTTTTCTTTTTCTTCGTTTTCCTTTTTTATTGTATCTAATTTTTCTCTTATGGATGGTTTTTCTTCTTTTTTAGTCCCTTCCATTTTTGCGTTCATTTTCGATGAATTCTCTGATTGAATTTCTTTCTCCGTATTTGGAATGTTACTGGGATTGGTATTCTCATTCTCCTCCTTGATATTTTGTTTTTTCAATAATTTATTTAATAAATCCTCTGATGTGTTTTTTTCTTGAATTTCTTTTGCAATTTCTGTTTTTTCTTTTCCTGTTGGCATTGTTTTTTCTATCTCTGCTTTTTCTAATGCTGTTTCAATTTTTGTTTGGTCTACTGTTGTTAGTTTGAATCTTTCTACTATTCTATTTACTCTTACAGCGTCTTCTTCTTTTACTAAAATATCAATATTTCCATCTTTACTTATTTCACTTTTCTTACCTAATGCCGTATATAAAACGCCATATCTTTTAGCTTGCTTTTTAAAATCTTGATAATCATCTTTTTTTATTGTAAATATTCTTAAATTGCTATTACTTTTTAACATATTATTAAGTCTAGTTTGACCTTTTGTTTTTGTAGATTTTTCTTTAGATAATGCAACTAGCATTACTGCCATTTCTTTTGCCATACTTCCTGTTAGTCTTGCAACAACTTCAAATCCTTCTAAACTTAATCTTACAATTTCTTCTGCACTATCACTTGACGCACTCATAGTCTTTCCTCTCCTTTCCTTTTTGTATCTCTTTTTCTTCATTTAATTCTTTGATGTTTTCTTTTATCTTTGGTATCCTTTCTTCAATTTCTTTGCACTTTTTGACCTCCTTTTTTAGATATTGAATTTTTCCTGCAATTAAAGAGAGTTTATCGTAATTTTCTTGTTTTTCTTCTTTCTTCAGTTTGGTATTTTGATAGTATAATTTATCTCGTTCTTCTTCGAGATTTTTTAGTTCTCCTTGTAATGTTTCTATATATGAATAAAGCTCTTTTGTAGTTTTGATATCCTTACTACATAAAAGCCTTGCTTCCTCTGATATTCTTTCCATTTTTTGCACATCAGCCTTAATTGAAATTGGTGTTTTCTTTTTCTTTTCTGTTTTTGGATATATTTTTAATAAGTAACAATAATATAGATATAATGCTTTTATTCCTGTTGCCTTTTTTCTATTTCTTATTTTTAATTTACTTCTATATATTTTCTTTGAACGCATTTCTGGAAATGGCAATTTTACAGCTTTCTCTGTTCTAATTCTTGACTTAATTTTATCTATTGCATAGTCATCTCCAAATGCTCTTGATATTCTTATATTTTTCTTGTATGGCTCTTTTCTAATACTTAATTTTCCTGCTCTATAAATTAGTTCATAATCCATTGCTTTTAATAGATTTTCAAATTCCCTATAAGTATTTGATTGTGTGATTGCATAATCTATATCTTGTTTTGCTTGTGTATGATAATTAGATTTTTTGATATAGTTTTTATAAAATAATGTATAATCCACATTATATTTTCCAGTAGGCTTTTCTTTTAGAACTGACAATCCATATTCTCTGCATAAATTATCTGATGTTTGCCTCATTAAAGCATAAGTTTCTAGCTTGTTATAATATTTTAATCCATCAACAAATGATACTGAATTTAATAAAAAATGATTGTGTATATGGTTTGTATTCAAGTGAGTTGTTACTACTACTTGAAATCTATCTCCCCATAATTCTTCTGCAAGTTTTATACCAATCTTATGTGCTAACTCTGGTGTTACTTCGCCTTCACAAAATGATTGAAATGCGTGATAACCTAAAATACCATCTTCTTTATCAAATAACCTTTTTGTTTCCATCATTTCTTGTACGATATTATCTTCACTACAATTTATTGCTGTAACATATAATTGTTTTTCAGTTTTATATGAAGCTTTCACATATTCTGCTACTTTATGCAAATTATAATAACTACTGCTGTCTGTTTTCTTTTCATTTACTACATAATCAACCACATTATCTAATCTTTTATCTATCTTCCAAATTTTTGTTGTTGCCATTATATTCCTCCAAACTATTTTATATATTTTTCTGTTATCCTTAATCTTAAATCATCTATTCCTTTTAGAGTCTTTTCAACTCTTCTAGTATCAAGTTCTTTTGTGTATCTGCTTAAATCTTTTATAGTTTTTATATCTTTTCTAAAATGTAAAAGTTCTTTCATAATTTCATAGAATTCTTGTGGTGGCTTTTCTTTTATAGTTGCTCCTGTTATCAATTTTCTTATAACTTGTACTTCTGTTTTTCCTGATAATTTACTCAAATTCTTTAGTGAATTATCTTCATCTTCGTCAAACCAAAAATTCTTTTTTATTCTTCTTTTTCTCATAACTTTTCCTTTCATTATTTTTATTTTTTTAATGGGGATTGGGGCATTGCCCCACAAAGTCGAATTTTGACTTGGGAGGAAAAATTCATTGCTTGTTAGGATTCTAATTGGTGTATAATTTCATCCATTAGAATACAATGTCCACAATTTTCACAAACGATTTCTGTATATTCTCGTGGCAAATCATCCTCTATTTCTTCATCATTTTCCTCTACAATATTTTCATCTGCATTACTTATAAAAAATTTATTTTCTCTAATAAAATTTTCATAATCTTTTAAATTTTCTTTTCCATTTTCATCAATAATTTCTTCAATATTTATAAATAAATCTTTCTTATCTTTTGTATCTTCTGTAAAGAAATTTTTATCTCCTTTTACTGCTTTTTGTAATAATTCAAACATTGCCTCTGAATGATTTTCTGCCCAAAGTTCTATCTCCATTTCTTTTGTTTTTTTAATTAAAAATTTATATTTTTTCATAATTATCTCGACCTTTCTTTTTCAATTTTTTTAAACACAAATATTCATTTACATCTTTTCCAAACAGTAGTGTGTGATTAAAAACTTTATATTTTTTATTCAATACCTGCTGAAAAAAACTACTTGCATTTCTTCCTGCTAAATCTCTATCTAAATGCAAATGAATTTCATTTACATTTGGATTTTTCTCCAAAAATTCTGTTAATGAAACTGGGATTTTTGTTTTTTCTACATCATATTTTGAAGAATAAATCCCTCCTAATGACAATAGATTTTCTGCTCTCCAATTTTTATTTTCTAAACTTAAAAGAGTAGCATAAGATAATAAATCTATACTACTCTCAAAAAGATGAACTATATTACTTTTTTCATCTGCTTTTATTTTAAAAGAATATCTTTTATTACTACCTGTTGCCTCTCTCATAAATCTTTCTTGATTTGTTGCTCTGCAAAAAGCATAGCTTGGAATATTGTCATTATTATAGCCAATAAATACTACATTATTTGTCTTTTCTTCTTGATAAAGCAATTTATTTTCAATACAATATTTTATAATTTCTTTATCAATTTCTCGTGATAATAAATAATTTATTGCCCTATCATTATTTATTGCTTTTACTGGTATTTTTAAATGTTTTTCTTTGTTTTTTTCCTGCTGTTCATACTTAACTGGTGTTTGTGTTCTTATATTTCCTAAGACAGTTTGAACTGCATTTATAAAAGTAAAATTTCTTACTTTCATTAAATAATCTATTGCACTTTTTCCACCTACCCCTTTTGTAAACCAATACCATAATCCATTGCTAATTTTTAAACTATCGTGTGATTTTGTTGTATATGTATTTCTACATACCTCTACTAATTCGTATGGCTCATAATTTTTTAAATAAGTGAGTAGGTCTATTTGTCTTGCCTCTGCAACTATTTCTGGTGGTATATATGGCATTTTTCACACCTACCTTTCCATTTGTTTTTTAATCATTATATGGTAATATATTTTTTTCCATATACTTTCTATATAAATCTTCTGAATTATAATAGCTTTTTTCTTGTGAATAGTATTCATTATTTGAATCAGCATATTTTTTCATTGTTTCTTTTTGGATTCGATTTATTCTTTTTTCCTCTCGAATTTTCTTACAATTCTCTATATCTAATTCTTGTAATTCTAATTTTAATCTTGCTGACGCATTTTTATATTTCTTTATTTCTAATTTTTTCTTTTTATATTTTAGCTCCAACTCTTCTAATTCTTTATTTGCATTAGCAATTTTTGTATCTATTTTTCCAATTTTTTCTCTTATTTCTGCTCTTTGCATAATCGACACTTCCTTTCTTTTCAAGCACAAAAAAGAAGCTGATGATAATCAACTTCTAAATTGTTTTAATATTCAATTATTTTGATAACTTATAATCAATAAAATTATTTTTTATAGCATTTTTATCTCTTTATATTTAATAGTTTTAGAATAAAATTTTTAAATCTTGTAAAATAGTTTTCCTTATATTCAGTCAGAAAAGTATCTTTTTCTTGTGTATTACTCTTCTCAATACTCTCTGATTTATCACGCTTTTTGAATAAATCTTTATTAGCATAACTTTTTTGTTTTTGTTCTTCAATTTTTTGTTCATTTAATCTATGCAATTGTTCAATAAAACTTTTTTGTTTCTCATCTAATAAATATTCCATATTCAAGTAAGATAAAAAAGCTATGGTATCTCGGTTTAACCCTTGTTCTTTTAAACTTTTTGTTTCATCATAGTGCCAAATATAGTTTATATCTTTATTTTCTTTAATCAGTTTTCTTATATCTTCTGGTATTTTTTCTAAATCTTCTTTAGATAAATACTTTAATACTTCATCAACTTCAACTAATCTTTTGTTATAATCAGACATTATCTTTCTCCTTGTCCTTTTTTTAATAGTTCTCTTAGTCTAGAGAGAAATCCTTTTGCTTTAGTAATTTCTTCTGGTATCAATTTTTGTTCCATATCAGCTTCTGCAATAGCTCTTGGTGTTATCAAATGTTTTTTACTTTTTAAATATTCCACATAATTTTGATGTTTATCATAATGAAATTGCGAACAATATATTCTTTTAGTTTCTTCATCATAAATTGCTCCATATTCTTTTGCTATTTGTCCAATGTCTTCAAGAACAATTGAACGAGAAGAATTATTGCTTACTAATTCTAAAAATTGTTCTGCAGTTACATATCCACCAGTACACACGAGAGTTTTATTAGTTTCGTCTATTTCAAACGAATATGAAGAAGGTACATCTTGCATTTCAAATTTTTTAGCTAACTCTAATAATTTTAATTGTCCATTTTTACCAACGTGTTCAGTTCTTATTATGCACCTATCTTTTCCTCTACTCTTAATATCTCCTATTCTTCGAGCAATTTTTTTATTTTCATCAGATAATTGTTCAAGGTAAATTTCTATCCACGAATTTCCATCTTCATAAGGTAATCCAGACATTCTAGTATAAATATTTTTATTCCATAATTCTTCACAAGCTGGAATTTCCTCTTCTGCAATAAATCCTTTTGGCTCTTTTTCAACAGTTTCTTGAGTAAACATTACCATTCCTTTTTGATTTTGCCATTCAGTTATCCACTCTTGATTAAACGGAAATGCTTCTTCATTATATTTATTCTTTCCTTGTGAGCTATTATAATTCCAGACCTTTTCTTTGGATTTAGGAACATACGGTATTTGTTCATCTGGTATTTTCCCTCTTATGCCATTCTCTTTTTTGAGATTAGCCATAATATTTCCCTCCTATAGTTACTACAATTAAATTATATCACAAATTATTGTAACATATTTTCTTAATTTTTGCATTCCAAGCCTTTTTCATTACTTATTTCATATTAGCACTTTAATTGATAATTTCTATACCTAATCTATATTCTCTCTTTATTGTTATACCATATATATTTTTATGGGCATAAATAGTATAATCTGCATTCTCAGGAATGCTAGTATCAAACTCTCCTTCACTATATTTATAGCCCTCTATTTCTCTTTTTACTGGAACAATGAATGATATTATAATAATTATTACAATTATTGTAACTGCCAATATTGTTTTTTTCTTTTTACTCATATAAAATTCTCCTCGCAACTTGTTTGTAACTTTAGTATAACATTATTAAATAATTTTCACAATATTTTTTTATCTCACATATTCCCTTTTTTGTATTTCACATTCTTCAATTTCTTCCTGCTCATCATCAATATCAATAACTTCTCTTTCTTTCGTATCTCCTATTTTTAGTAATTTATTTACCTCTTTTAATCTTGCCAAACTTTCTTGTAATTCCTGTTCTTGTGCGAATGGTACAGATAAATTTTCTTTTGCATTTTTACATTGTAATTCTATATTTTGTAATTTTTGTGTTGTACTTTCTAATTGTTTATCTATTGACTCTAACGCATTATTTATACGAGTTATTACGCCTACTTTATCAGTTCCAAGTACAGCTCTATAAGTCTGCTTATTTTTCAATGCTACTTGAAATATTTTTGAAAAGCTATTAAATTCCAGATACATTTTAAAACCTCTATATTCTCCTATATATATTCCTTTTAAGTCAGTAACCTTTTTACATAGTTCTAATATTTTTTCTCCTGCTTTTGCTCTTTCATTATATATTTGATTATCTATTACCATTGATGAAAAATTATCTTCATTTATTTTTGTATTTTCAGTTAGTTGTTTTTTATCTTCTTTTAAATTATCTATTGTTTCATTACACTCTTTTATTTGTTGTGGGTATTTTCTATTTATCAATTCTTCTAATTCATATTTTTGGTTTAAATAGCTTTGTTTTAACATTTTTAACTTTGTTGTTTTTGCCTCTAATTCTGTTTTTTCTTTTATATGCTCATTTCCTGTTGCAAGTGCTTTTATTTCTGCATAATCTAATGCTCTTTCATCAATATCTTCCATACTTCTAATTGGTGTTTTTGATGTCATTATTTGGCTAGTAAATGATTGTTTTTGTTCTATTAGCTGATACATATATGCATCAAATGTTCTTTGTGTTACATAGTTATATATATGAACAAGTTCATTTTCATTTCCTTGCCTTAATATTCTTCCAATTCTTTGTATTAAATTAGCACTTGTCCACGGACAGTCTAAATTGTGAAGTGCTATAATTTTATCTTGTACGTTTGTGCCTGCACCCATTTTAGATGTACTACCCATTAAAACTCTTATTTCTCCAGTACGAACTTTATCAAATAATTCTTCCTTTTTTGCCTCTGTTGTTGCCTCGTGTATGAAAGCAATTTCATCTTCTGGTATTCCTTTTTCTATTAGTTTTCTTTTCATATCTGTATAAACATCTGTAAATTCTCTTTCTTTACATTTCCATACACCATTTACTAATTCTAATTCATAGGGATTATCGTCTGCACCAAGTGATTTTGGTGTTGATAAATCACAAAAAACAAGTTGTGTCGACCTTTTTTCTTTTGTTTTTTCCCATATATCATATATATTTTTAACACAAACATTTACCTTGCTATTTTCATCATCTGGTAGTTTATTATTGATTAGCCTTTGGTCTAATGCTAGTTTTCTTCCTTCATTAGTTATAGCAAGCATATTATCTTCCCATACTGGAACTAAACCTGCTCTAATTCTCTCTGCCCTTTCTCCTAAATCTGATACCATATCTATTTGTATTTGTGTTGGCTCTACTGCTATATTATGCTTTTCAGCTTGTGGCGTTGGTAAGTCCAATGTTTCTGATGTTTGAATATCTGCTATTTCACGAAACATTGTCATAAGTTCAGGGATATTATTAAACTTTGAAAATCTTGTTTTCACTTTAAATTTATCTCCGTTCTGGTGCAAGTTCTATTGCTGTTACTGTTTCTCCAAATGTGCTTGCCCAACTATCAAAATGTTGTAAATGATTTTTAACTAATGTGTTGTATTGTAAATATCTTTGCATAGTATATAATTCTGTCATACTATTTGATAAAGGTGTTCCAGTTGCAAATATAACGCCTTTGCCACCGTGTTATTTCATCCATATATTGTGTTTTCATAAACATATCAAAACTCTTTTGTGCATCTCCACTTTGTACCCCTGCTATTCTTTTCATTTTACTTTGTAAAAATAGGTTTTTATAATAGTGTGCTTCATCTACAAAAAGCCTGTCTATTCCGCAATTGTTCAAATGTTATTACATCATCTTTTCTATCTGCATTATTTAATTTTTCAAGTTTTGCCTCTAATGATTTTCTTGTTTTTTCTAACTGTCTAATGCTAAATTTTTCTCCACTTAGTTCTTTTATTTCTTCTATTCCTTGTATTATTTCTTCTATTTGTTGTTCTAAAAAATACCTCTGCCTTTCTACTGACATAGGTATTTTTTCAAATTGACTGTGTCCCATTACAATTGCGTCAAACTCGCCTGTTGCTATCTTTGAACAAAACTTTTTTCTATTATTTGTTGAAAAATCTTTTTTTGTTGTAACAAGTATATTGGCACTAGGATATAGTTGTAAAAATTCATTTGAAAATTGCTCCACTAGATGGTTGGGTACTACAAAAAGACTTTTATTACATAAGCCTAATCTCTTACTTTCCATTGAACTTGCCACCATCTCAAATGTCTTTCCTGCTCCGAACTTCGTGTGCTAAAAGAGTATTGCCTTTATATAGTATTCTTGCAATAGCATTTAATTGATGTGGTCTTAACTTTATTTCTGGATTCATACCATAAAAATTTAAATAACTTCCGTCATATTCTCTATTTCTTATGCTGTTAAATTTTTCATTATATAATTTTACAAGTTCTTCTCGCCTATCTGCGTCTTTGAATATCCATTCTTCAAATTTCATTCTTATTTCATCTTGTTTTGCTTGTGCTATTGCTGTTTGCTGTTTATCTATAACACTTTTCTCATCTTCTGTTCCTTCATTTATTTTTTTATATATTTTTATATCATTTAAGTTTAATGTTGTTTCTATAATTTTATATGCACTTGCTTTTTTCACACCATAAGTCTTTGTTGCTTTTACACCTTTATCTACCGATTTTCCTGTTACATTCCATTGTGATGTATATTCAGAATAATGTACTTTTATTTCTCTTTTGTTATAATCTTCTGTATCCAACAACTCATATATAAACTGTTCTATATATTTTTCTGGTATCCAAGTAGCACCTAGTTTAGCAACTATTTCACTTGCTTTTATATCTTCTGGTATAACTTTTTCAAGTTCTCTAACATTTATTTCAAATTCTGGATTATATTCTGCAATTCTTCTTGCTATATTTAATTTTTCTCTAACATTTTCAGAAAGATATTCGTCTGCTGTTACATACTTTTTTTCTTCAGGTGGTGTATCTGGTAATCTAAATATTTGCCCCTCTAATTCTTTTAGTAATTCATCTTCTGTTTTATCAGTAATTGACTGCATAAATTCTATATCAATTCTTGCTTTTTCTGTTAGTGAAACAATAAGTGCCTCATTTGCTGTATCAACTTTTGTTATTTCTTTTTTAGGTTTTATTGTCCTTTTAGTGAACATATCTGCTTTTCTTATAAAATTACCTTTTGAATCTAAAATTTCTAATGAGCATAAAAGATAATAACTACTATCTTCTGAAAATGCTTGACTGTTTCCTCTACTGTTAATTCTTCCATATTTTTTTACAAAAATATCATATAGTCTATTTAATTTTTCTTGCTCTAATTGTATTTTATTATCAGAACTGCCCTCTACTTGTAATTCTATAAGATTTCTAACACTATCTCGTATTTCCACCATACCTTTTATACGGTTCTGTTTTGTTTCTGGATAATCTTTTTCATACATTCTGCTATTTTCTCTATAATATACTTTATTATTTATTACTGCATAAGAATAATTTTTTACAGTTGGGTCTGCTGGTATTGAATTTTCTTCATCTTCTATCAATTCGTCTAAATCATATTCTTCTATTTCAGCTTGTATATTTGAAATAGCATTTGAAAGCATATAGTCTAAATCACTACCTTCTATCATTTTACAAGCTGAACTTTCTCCAAATCTGGTACTCTCCATTACCATTTGTCCCATAATCATATTAGGATTATCTACAAAATATTTATTCGTTTTTATTCCATTTTCTGTTGTATCAAGGTTTACCCAATCATCTTCAATGTCTGTTATTTTATCTCTTTTCTTTAAGAATATAATGTCTGATGTTACTTCTGTTCCTGCATTACTTTTAAATGTATTATCTGGTAATCTTATTGCTCCAATTAGTTCTGCTCTCTGTGATAAATATCTTCTAACACTCGTATTTTCCTTATCCATTGTTCCTTTACTCGTTACAAAAGCAACAATTCCACCGTGGGCGAACTTTATCTAATGTTTTTGCAAAAAAATAATCGTGTAATACAAATTTATTTTTGTTATATCTTCTATCATTAGGTTTGAAGTCATCAAATGGCACGTTTCCAACTGCTACATCAAAGAAATTGTCTGGTATATTTGTTTTCTCATATGCTTGAACTGCTATTGTAGACTTTTGATATAATTGCTGTGCTATTCTTCCAGAAACACTATCTAATTCTACACCATACATCTGACAATTATTTAATTCTTCTGGTAACATACCAAAAAAGTTACCTACCCCGACATGCTGGCTCTAGAATATTTGCTTGTTTTAGTCCCATATTTTGTAGTACTTTATATATATTTCTTATAACTATTGGTGGTGTATAATATGCTGTTACACTAGACGCTCTTGCATTTTTGTATTCATCTTCTGTTAGTAATTCTTTTAATTCTGCATATTCGTTTGACCAGTTTTCGTTTTGTTCTTCAAATGCTGATTTTAAACCTCCCCAACCTACATATTTTGATAGTATTTCTTGTTCTTCTGGTGTAGCATATCTGTTTTGTTCTTCACATATTTTTAATACTTTTATTGCCTCTATATTATTTTGATATTTTTCTTTTAATGTCCCTACCCCTAAATTATCATCTGTAATCTTGAAATTGTTTCTTTCTTCAGGTGGTATTTCTGGGTGTAAGTCAAAATATTCAATATTTTTATTTTTCTTAACTATCTTTTCTGCAATATATTCTTGTTCTTTAGTTTCTTCTACTTCCTGTTCTTTCTCCATTTGTTGTTCATAATTTTGTGCTAATGCTTGTGCTAAATGTTTGAAATAATCAACTACATCTCCATTATAAAAGTCTATTTTTATTATCATTTTCTTTATTTCTTCTTGTTCTTTTGGTATTGTAGCTTTTATATTTTCAATAATATTTCCAACTTCAAAATAATGTGTGTTTTTATCTGTTTTTACCTCTAAAATTTGTCCTAAATCAATTCCTTTTTCCTCTATAAATGTATCTAACCAACTATTAAATATATTTTCTTCTTTTTGCTCTATTTCTGGTGTTTCTCTATCTTTTAAATAATCATTCATAGGGTTTTCTGCTATCTTTTGCATTATATCTTTTATTACAACTGTTCTTTGGTCTAATGGAAATTGATTATCATATATTGTCATTTTGCCATTACTGATATTTAAAATAGTAAAGTCTTGTAATCCTAGATATATTGTATCTCCTACCATAAAGGTATAATTATCATCATCAAAAAAAGAAGCATTTTCTGCCTCTTTTTCGGTTTGTATTTCTTCTAATTGTATATTATTTCCCTTATTACTATCTGTTCTGCTGTCGCTTGAATGTTGCTCATCTGTCCTACCCATTCCATTTGATTGTTCGCTTTCAACTCTTCTGTTATCCCATATTTTTTCTTCATTTGTTCTAATATCTCTGCTATCCTCTTGTTCGCTATTTCCTGTATTTGTATCAAGTGGTCTGTTAATTTGTTGCTCCCTACTAGCATTGTGTATGTTCCTCTCTTGTTCTGTTTTAGGTATGCTAGCCTCATTTTTGCTAATCTTCCTAGTTCCACTTTCTTGTTTGTTTTCTCTATTATCAAGTCTGGTATTAGATAATTCCCTTTCTGACTGTAAGTTATTTTCATTTTCAACACTTCCTTTCTCATTTTCTTTATTATAGATATTTTGTTTTAGTTTCTCAAATGTGTAATTTTTATTTTTTTCTTGCTTTTCTAGATTTATTACTGTCTTTGATATTTCAAGTAATATTTCTTTTGAAAAATCTCTTGTTGCTGTTCCTAATATAGACATAGTTTCAAAAGTATTAAAATTTTCAATTTCCTTAAAACAGTCTTTTCTTATGTATTCATTTACATCTAAACCACATCTTGACATTGTTACTGCAATGGTACTATATATTAAGATTTCTAAAAAACTATTTTCTAATTCTTCTTGTCCTAATTTTTCTAGCTTGCTATTTGTTGTTACATTTTTTAATTCTTCCAAATAATCTTGCATATTATCCACAATATGATTATAAACTGTGGATATTATTGCAAACGGCAAATTGCTTTTATCTTCCATTGTTCCGAATCTATCTTCTAATGTTTCTATTATATCTTCTGTATATTTTTCTTCTACTTTCCACAATTTTAATTTTCTACCATATACATTGCTATTTGTATCTGATACATCAAAAACAAATCGTAGTCCTAATTCTCCTTCTTTTTCAGTTATTAAAGCAATTCCTTTTGCTCCTTTATTAACCCATCTTTTTAATTTTTTATTCCATATTGTTGTTTCTGCACAAGCTACTGCGTCTGGTTTTTGTGCATAAATCAATATTTGTTCATCAAATTTATATTTATAATTATAACTTGCTCTTTTTAAAAACGAAATCCAGTTGTCTGCATTTTTTCCTACATCTTTTATTGTTTCAATATATAACTCTGTTATTTGTTTTTCTTTTCTTGTTAGTTCTTTTGCCAATATGTTCCCTCCTTCCGTTTTTAATTTTCAATTTTATTTTTCAACAGATTTATTCTATTTCTTCGCCTAAAAATAAGAATAACACCTTTTTATTTTTCCTTATTGCTTTTCTTAAACTAATCAATGTTTTTATATCTGTTATAGTAAAATTAGGAAATTTTTCTAAATCTTCAAATTGCATATTTAATATTGCCTTTTCTGTATTTATTCCTATTTCGGCTAGTCTATCAATCATTTTTTGTATTTGTGCAATATTATATTTTGCCATTTTTTCCACTCCTTTTTTTTGTAAAAATGGTGGCCTACATTTTTGTAGCCACCATTTTATTTATCAATTTTATTTATCTTTCTTTTTCATTTTCATAACTGCTAAAGTTATAAGTCCTAATAATGAAACAATAGAAATAGTGATTGCTAATGCTATATTTCTTCCATCATCTGTTTTTGGTGTCTCTATTAACTGATTATAAAATTCTACTTCTGCCACTTTATCATTTTCTACTGTTATTGTTTGTGCCTCTGGAATTATATAACCACTATTTAATTCACTTTGTAATTCCTCTATAGTATAATCTCCTGTTAGAACTTCATCTATAAATATTTCTCCATTTTCATTGGTTTTATAAGTAGCCTCAAAAGTTTCTCCTGTTAGACTTGTTCCTGTTATTTTAAACTCTATTCCCTCAATATTATTTCCGTCTGATGATACTTTTGTTATTTTTATTGAGCCTTTTTCTTTATAGTTGTTAAATTTTAAATCTGTTATTTCATCTTCTTTTAGTTCTACAACTTGCTTTTCATTAGATAAAATATAACCCTTTTTTGTCTTTTCTTCATATACGGTATATTGTTCGTCTATTGGAAGTCTTTTTGATGTTCCTTCCCCATTTTCATCAGTTACTATTCTATCTACAATTTCGCCTTTTGAGTTTTCTACAATAAAAGTAACATCTTGTAATGGTACTTCTGTTTCTCCATCTGTTTTTATTACTTTTATTTGACCTTTTTTCTTTTCATTTTCAAATGTGATAGAAGTTATTTCATCTTCTTGTAATGTTACTTTTTGAGGTTCTTCATTTAATACATAAATATCTCCTGTAATTGTTTCTTTGACAAGGTATTCTTGGTCTATTGGCAATGGTTTTGAAACTGCCTTTCCTTCTTGGTCTGTTACTATTGTGTCTACTAAATTATTTTCTTCATCATAAATTTCAAATGTTACATCAGAAATTTTTATTTCATTATTATCTTTATCTACTTTGATTACTTCAACTTGTCCTTTTTTCTTCTCATTTTCAAATGTTATTGTTGTGATTTGATTTGCTTTTAATTCTACTTCTACTTGCTTGTCATTTAATTTATAGAATTCGTTTGTCTTTGTTTCGTGAAGATATAGTTTTTCATAATCTCTTATTGCATATCTTGATGTATATGCCTCTCCATCTTGATTTGTTGTTATTGTTTCCAAAACATTTCCGTCTTTGTCAAGGACTTCAAATTCTACACCTTGAAGTTTTATTTCATTGTTTTCACTATCTACTTTTATTACTTTTACTCTACCTTTTTTTAATTCATTCTCTATTGTAGTTTCTGTTGTTTCATTCCATTCTATTTTAACATCTGTATCTTCAGCAAGATTGTACCATTTTCCTGTATTTTTTTCAATTAGTGAATAATTTCCAATTCTTAATCCCTCTATATAAATTTCTCCGATTCACATCTGTATAATAAGTTCCTATTACTTTGTCAAATTCTTCACTATAAAGGTCAAATTCTACATTTCCTAAACTGATTTTATTATTATCTTTATCTACTTTATATACTTTTAAATTTCCTTTTTTGTGTTCATTTTCCACTTCAATTTGTGTTGTTTTGTTATATTCAACATTAACATCAAATTCAACATTGCTTAATATATAATTCTCATTTGTAGACAATTCTTTTAATACATAAGAATTTTGATATAACCCTTGAAATGTTGCAATTCCCTCACTATTGGTTGTTGCTCTTGCCACTTCTGTTCCGTCTTTTTTATATAATCCAAATGTCACATTTGCAATAGGCTTAAAAGTTTCATCATCTGTTTTTATTACTTGTATTTTTCCTGTATTAGTTACAACATTCATATTTGCTTTTCCTATTGTATCTCCATATACATCATAAGTAAGTAAATAGTCTTGCGTTCCATTTATTCTTGTTGCACCATAGAAAACTGGATATACTTTTGACTTTCCTTTAACATCTATTGAAACATTTATATCACTTGTTAATTTATCTTTTGGAATTTGTATTTTAAAATTTTCATTTCCAGAAAATGTTGTTTTGTCATTTCCAGATAAATCTGTTATTTTGCTACCTTCAGGTAATCCTGTTGCTGTTATTGTATATTGGCTTGTTTCTACTGGTGCATTTATTCTATATTCTTGTGAATAATAGTTTCCATCTTCAAAAAATCCATTTACTTTCTCAACTGTAATATTTGTATTAGCAGGTGTTTGTGTTCCATTTCTTCCAATATCAACAAGTTTTATAATTGCATTTTTTATAGCCTCTCCTCTTGCGTCTCCACCTCTATAATAGCTATTGACATCTGTTCCATAAATAATGCTATAAATTGCTTGTTTTGTAGCAACAAATGCGTCAAATTGATTTGCAACACCAAGTGCTTCTGGACTTTGATATGGATAACCATTTATTGCAACTCTCCATATTCTCACGTCATCCATTACCTTTGTTACATCTACTGTATATTCTGGTACACCTGAACTACCGAACCCCGTGGTAGTTCTCTATTTAAACAATACGCAGGATATTGCACACCGTTTTGCTCATAATACACATAGGTTGTTATAATATAGCTCCAAGTATTTGCGTCACTATCCCAAAATTGTAAATGATAACCACAATCTCCACCATCTTTTAAATCTGCTGTTTGAATTTCCGTTGCATTTACTTCATTTGCAAATATATTAGTAAATACAGAAAATAATGTTAATATTAGCATTAAAAATGCTATACTTTTCTTTACTTTAACTTTCATAATTTTAAATCCTCCTTATTTTTGACATTAAAAAAAGACACTAAACCTAGTGCCTGTGTTAGTATTTTTATAATGAATATAATTTTGCTGTTCAATAGAATCTTGTTTTATTTAATTGATAACTATAATGCTATTTTCAACATTACTGCTATTGCTTTTAATATACTAGAAAACAATTTTATCCCTATACCAAATATAAATAAAATTATTGCAAATATTGAACATATGATTTTTCCAATTTTCATCCCCCTCTCAACTCCTTTGTCTATATTTTACTTGCTTTGTTTTGTTTTAACAAATGTGCAAATTTTTTATTTTTTATTATTTTATATATTCTTTTCAGTTAGTAAAGAGTTAGTATTAAAGGGGGTTTGTAAGGGGGAAATTTTATAAAAAATCCTCCCACGATTTTTGGGCATAATCCTAGCGTGACATTTCTCTTTTTCTCTCCTCCCTCTGATTATGCTCTTTTATACATTTTATAATAAATTCTTCTGTTTCTTTTTCTGTTTTTACTTCTTTTGGGAGCAATTTTTGTATCTTTTCAGCATTGATTTTTATTTTTTCAATTTGATTTGGTTTTTGTTCTCCCATTATTTCTTCTATTTTTTCAGTTGTTAATCTTCCTTCTTGACTTAATTTCTTTAAATATTTTGCCTGTGCTTGTGAAGGTGTTGCGTCATTATATTGCATCCAATTCAATAATACATATTGCTCATCTTCCTTTAAGTATGAAAGTTCAACAGCAGGATTAAAAGCTATCTTCTTTGTATCCACCATTTCAAGTAATATCTCTTTTATTAGATAAGTTAATCTTATATATCTATATACTGTATCTTTACTATCTCCAAACTTTTCTCCTATTTTTTCAGCTGTATTTTTAAACTTTGTCGCAACTTGCGACGAAGTTAAATCAGTTCTTGCTCCTTGTCTTTTTTCTGCCTCTAATCGCATTTTGTATGCGTATGCTTTCTCGCTAGGAAGTATATTTTCTCTCTGGTGGTTACTATCTACCATTATGATAATTGCCTCATCATCATTATAATTTCTTATAATTGTTGGTACTTCTTTTAAATTTGCCAGTTTTCCTGCTAATTTTCTTCTATGACCTGATATGATTTCATAATGTCCATTATCTTTTGGTCTTACTATAATTGGCTCTATCACGCCAACCTTTTTTACTCTTTCCACTAAATCTTCCATTTCTTCATCTTGTCTAACTTGAAAAGGGTGGTCTGGAAAGTCATCTAATTTTTCTATTGGCATTGGAATTACTTTTTCTATATTTAAAATGTCTTTTCCGTGCAACAGGCTCAAATATATCATCTAGTGTAGGAAGCTTCATTTCTAGTTCGTTGTTTTTCAATTTTCAATACCTCCTTACAAAAATTTTGATATGCTATTGCTGGCTTACTGTTTTTATCATAAGTAAATAAACTTTGTCCTGCCATTGTTCCTTCAACTGCTTTTATGCCCTGAGGAATAATAGTATCGTAAATTCTTATTTTACTTCCATAAGTATTTTGAAGTGTTTGCAATGTGGTTTTTCCCACTTTTGTTTGCATATCTGCTAAAGTAATCAAAACACCATCAATTTTTAGGTTAGGATTTATTCGTTTTCGTACTTTATTTATTGTTTGAATAAGTTGTGTCATTCCGTTTTGCTGATAGATAATGGGCTTGTACTGGTATAATTACACTATCACTACAAGCTAGTGCATTAAGTGTAATCATACTTAATGACGGTCTACAATCTATAATCACATAATCATATTTGTTTTTTACTTGGTCAATATAAGTTTTTAAAACATATTCTCTACTCATAATATTGACAAGTCCCACTTCTATTGTTTCTAAATCAATATTTGAAGGTACTAAATCAACACCTTCATTATGATGTAATATTGCCTCATTTTCTTCCAATTGAATGTCTTTTATTACTTTTTCTAATACACTTCCTAATGTTTTTTCAATTTCATCTTGATTTCGCCAACCTAAACAAGTTGTTAAATCTCCCTGTGGGTCTGCGTCTACCAGTAATACTTTTTTTCCACTTTTTGATAGACCTACACCTAAATTGAGTGCTGTTGTTGTTTTACCAACACCACCGTTTTTGATTTGCAATAGCTATTACTTTTGTTTTAGACATTTGTAGTTCCTCCTTTCCTTTAAAATTAGTCATTGAAAAATGACTATGTTGTTCTGCTGATATGTAAGAGAAAAACGAATTGTATTTCTACAACTCGTTTATCTACTATCTCTATCTTTATGCTTGTCCTTCATTTTATTTTGATACTTTTTAAGTTCAACATATAAATCATAACTTTTTTCTTCATCTAATTTATTTGTGATTTTTATATCTCTTTGCATTATAAAGTTTTTTGTCATTTTAAAAGTACCACAAGCACCTCCACCGTCAAAAAAGTTATACCTTCCGTCTTTATCTTTTCCTAAATATATTGCTGTTACATTACTTGTCATTGAATTTGTTAATGGCAATTCTATATTGCAAAACATTCCTGTTCCTAATTCTTCTAATACTTCTATTGAATTTTTTTCTTGTTCTTCCACTTTTCTTTCCCTCCATTTCTTATTTTTTTGCATTAAAAAAGAACTGATAATCGGCTCAGTTCTAATTTATTATCTATTTTTTATTTTTACCTTGTTAAGAAGTATTCTGGATGTCCTGCATCTAAAACTACAACTTTATTTGATACTGGCAAAGCAGTAACATATTGTTCTTCTTCCATTTTTTCTTCTTCTGTCCTATAAAGAAATGTAAATATTCCAAACAATACCACCAATATTATAATGCTTAATCTTTTTCTATCTAATATAAACATAAAAAACACCTCATACTTATTTGTATGAGATATTAATTTAATTTATGATTTATATAATTTATTTATCACAATTTTGTTTTTATCTTTATTAGTTATTTCAGTTTTACTTTGATTATCATAATTTTATTTTTTAATTCTATATTTTTCATATATCAACATTCATTAATAAACTTTTCAAACAGCCTATCTACATATTTTTCATTAAATAATAACTCTAGATGCCATTTTATTCCCATAACAAATTTTTTATTTGTTAATTCAAAACTTTCAACAAGACCATCTTCAGAATATGATGAGGTTTTTGCATAAGGTTCTACTAATTCTTTTGTTGCTATCATTGAATGAATACTATTAACATCTATTTTTTCTTTTTCTATTAGTTTATATAGTTCCGTGTCCTTTTCTATTTTATTCACCTAAAATTTGCTTTCTTTTATTTTTTAATAAATTTATTTCCCTATAAAAATCTTCATCATCCCAATTACAAAAAGTATAATTAGAATCATTCTTTCTTTTGATTAATTCCATATCTTCAATTGTAACATACTTAACCTCTACTACTTCTTCTTTTTGTAATATGTAATCTTTTATCTTATAATTAACTACAAAAATAAAATTATACCCAAATCGTTTATTTTTATCATTACTTTTATAAATATCTACAATTTTAATTTGCTCTTTTGGAATTTCAATTCCTAATTCTTCTTTTACTTCTCTAAATATAGCTTCTTCAACAGTTTCTCCACTGTCAACTTGTCCTCCAGTTTTTGCCCATTTATTTGGGTTTCTTACTTTATTTGCTGATCTTTTTTGTAAAAGAACTTCTCCTTTTTCATTCATTATCCAACAAGAAACTGTCCTTCTCCATAGTCCTTTATTATATGCTACCCATCTATCTTCCACTTGTCCGGTTAATTTATTATTTTCATC
>CALXJY010000008.1 GCA_944388755.1 uncultured Clostridia bacterium
ACAGCTTCATCAAATCTTCCATATGTACCAGAAGCTTTTTCTATTGCTTCCATTGGATCCATTCCTTTTTTGATGTTATCCATCATTTTTCCCATATGAACATATTTATATCCAATAATTTGATCATCTTTATCTAGACCTAATTCAACTATATATCCTTCTGTTAGTTGTAAATATCTTGGTCCTTTTAACGTGCTTGAATATATTGTTCCAACTTGTGATGTATGTCCTTTTCCTAAATCTTCAAGTCCTGCTCCAACTGGAAGACCTCCTTCTGAAAATGCTGTTTGTGTTCTTCCATATACTATTTGTAGGAATAATTCTCTCATAGCAGTATTTATTGCATCACATACTAAATCTGTGTTTAATGCTTCTAATATTGTTTTTCCTGTTAGAATTTCTCCTGCCATTGCTGCAGAATGTGTCATTCCAGAACATCCTATTGTTTCTATTAAAGCTTCTTGTATTACACCATCTTTAACATTTAATGTTAATTTACATGCTCCTTGTTGTGGTGCACACCATCCTATACCATGTGTTAATCCTGATATATCTTTTATCTCTTTTGCTTTTACCCATTTTCCTTCTTCTGGTATTGGTGCTGGTCCATGGTCTACCCCTTTTGCTACTTTGCACATTTCTTCTAATTCTTTTGAATAAATCATTTTTGTTTGCTCCTTTCTATTTTACTATATTTAGTACATTTATTTATAGGATTTTACTCCTAAACTTGATAACTTTATTTATTTTCATCTATATTTGATATTATCTGATTTTTTACTTTATTTTCTTCCTGTTTTTTTGCATTTTTATCTATCTCTTTTGTTTCTTTAGGTTTATTTGTTTCCACATACTCTTCATCTTGGCTTTTTTGTACACCAAACCCTACCGTATTTTGAATATCTTTTATATAAATTCCTGAATCATATCTTTCTACCCTTGTAAGTAGTTTTGGACCTGATGCGTATTTTCTTAGAATTTCTTTTTCTTTTTTATTTAATTGTTCAATTGTAATTCCAAGATATTTGCATCTCCATATAACATGTCTTTCATAACTAGAAAGCATTGATTCTTCAAGATTTTCATAATTATATTCTACCATAAATCTCAAATTATGAATTATTATCGTTAAATTACTCCATGTATCTAATTCTAATTTTTTGAATTCTTTTCTTAGTTCCTTAATTTTATTGTATAAATCATCAACTAATTTTAAATAAGATTGTTCATCTATATTAAATTTAGATGGTATTTCATATACATTTATTGGTTTTTTCTTTAGTATTCCTTTTGGAACATAGTAAAAAAATAGTTCTCCTGTTTCTTTACTTTTGTCTTCTATTACTGATGCATATAGATACATACTATCCCATTTTTCTGGTATCATATAATATATTTGTTTTTGTATTTCTTCATATAATTTTTTTATTTCTTGAGTATGTTTTAACATTTTTACCCCTTTGTTTAAATATATGTTTTATTATTACAGTTCAGCAGTATTTTGTTTATTCAATAATATTAACAATTACTGAACTGTAACATTTTATTTCTTAAGTAAACTTTCTCCTGTCATTTCTTTTGGTTTTTTTATTCCCATTAATTCTAACATTGTAGGTGCTAAATCTGCTAACTTTCCATTTTCTTTTAGTTTATATTCCTTATGGTCTGTAACTAATATAATTGGTACTGGATTTGTAGTATGTGCTGTGTGTGGTTCTCCAGTTTTGTAGTCTATCATTTGTTCTGCATTTCCATGATCTGCAGTTATTATTAGATTTCCTTTTTTCTCTTGTATTATTTTAACTATTTTTCCAACACATTCATCTACTGTTTCTACAGCTTTTATTGCTGCTGGTAGACTTCCAGTATGTCCTACCATATCTGTATTTGCAAAATTTAATATTATTACATCATATTTATCTTGTTTTAGAGCTTCTATAACTTTGTCTGTTACTTCATATGCACTCATTTCAGGTTTTAAATCATATGTTTCTACTTTTGGTGATGGTACTAATATTCTGTCTTCTCCTTCATATTGTTTTTCTTCCCCACCATTAAAGAAAAATGTTACATGGGCATATTTTTCTGTTTCTGCTATTCTTAATTGTTTTAATCCTGATTTACTTACTACTTCTCCAAATGTGTTTTTTAGTAATTCTTTTTCAAAAGCTATGTGTACATTTGGCATTGTTTCATCATAATTTGTAAAACAAACAAAATATAAATCCATTGGTTTTGTTTCAAATTCTTTAAAATCTTTATCAACTATTGCTCTTGTAATTTCTCTTGCTCTGTCTGGTCTAAAGTTAAAGAATATTACTGAGTCGTTATTTTCTATTTTAGCAATAGGTGTGTCACCATTACATATTACTGTAGGTTCTACAAATTCGTCAAATACCTCTTTTTGATATGAATCTTCTATTGCTTTTATTGCTGATGTTTCTTTTATTCCTTCTCCTTTTACCATTGCATCATAGCTTTTTTGAACTCTTTGCCATCTTTTATCTCTATCCATGCTATAAAATCTTCCTGAAATTGTTGCAATTTTACCTATTCCTTTTTCATTCATTTTGTCTTGAAGTTTTAATATATAGCTTTCTCCTGAAGCAGGTGGAGTATCTCTTCCATCTAAAAAGCAGTGAACATATACATCTTCAAAGTCTCTTCTTTTAGCCATTTCTAATAATCCATATAAGTGACGTATATGACTGTGTACTCCTCCGTCTGATAATAGTCCTAATATGTGTAATTTAGAATTATGTTTTTTGCAATTTTCTATAGCATTTATAAATTCAGGATTTGCAAAAAAGTCTCCTTCTTCTATTGATTTTGTAATTCTTGTTAATTCTTGGTATACAATTCTTCCTGCTCCTATATTTGTGTGCCCTACTTCAGAATTTCCCATTTGTCCTTCTGGTAACCCTACATGTAATCCGCTTGTATATATATCTGTATTTGGATATTTCTTCATTAGTTTATCGATATTAGGTGTTTTGGCAAGTTTTATTGCATTTCCATCTTTATTTTGATTGTCTCCAAACCCATCTAAAATCATTAACATTGTTACTTTATCTTTCATAGTAAAATCCATTCCTTTCTTGCTTTGTTTGTAAGGTACATATAAATATGAAAGTAATTCCTTTCAAACTCAACCTTGCTTTTGTTATTTATCGTAATTTACTATTTTAGCAAACTCTTCTGGATTTAAGCTTGCTCCTCCTACTAATCCACCGTCAATATCTGACATATTAAATAATTCTTTACAGTTAGTAGATTTTACGCTTCCTCCATATTGTATTATAACTCTGTCTGATACATTTTGTCCATATATTTGACTAATTTTATTACGTATTGCTTTTATTGAATTATTTGCATCTTCACTTGTTGCTGTTTTTCCTGTTCCTATTGCCCAAATTGGTTCATATGCAATTATTGTATTTTGGACTTGTTCAGTTGTAAGTCCTTCTAATGCTTTTTCTGTTTGATTTGTTATTATTTCTTCTGTTTTGTTTGCTTCTCGTTGTTCTAGTGTTTCTCCTACACATACTATTGGTTTTAATCCATTTGCAAATGCTGATTTTATCTTTTTATTTACATCTTCATCTGTTTCGTTATAATATGTTCTTCTTTCTGAATGTCCTATTATAACATATTCTATTCCTACAGATTTTAACATAGATGGTGATACTTCTCCTGTATATGCTCCTGTTTCTTCATAATGCATGTTTTGTGCCCCTATTTTAATATTTGTTTTTTGTGCTGTTAATGTAGAATAAAATATATCTATATATGGAACACATAAGATAACTTCTGCTTCTGAATTTTTTACTAATGGTATTAATTTATCAATAAAGTTTATTGCCTCATTTGGAAGTTTATTCATCTTCCAATTTCCTGCTATTACTTTTCTACGCATATTTTAACCTCCTTTTTTATTTATCCATTAAAGCCTCAATCCCAGGTAATTTTTTTCCTTCTAAGAACTCAAGTGAGGCTCCTCCACCTGTTGAAATATGTGTCATCTTATCTTCTAGTCCTGCTTTTTTAACTGCTGCTGCTGAGTCTCCTCCTCCAATAATTGTAGTAGCGTCAAGATTTGCTAATACTTTTGCAATTTCATCTGTTCCTATTGCAAATTGTGGGAATTCAAATAGTCCTAAAGGTCCATTCCATACTACTGTTTTAGCTTTTTGCAATTCTTCACTATATATTTTTATTGTTTCTTCTCCTATATCAAATCCTTCCCAATCTGCTGGGATTTCAGTATATTTTACTGTTTTGCTCTCAGTATCTTCTTTATATTCTTTTCCTATTTTTGTATCTACAGGAAGCATTAGGTTTACTCCCTTATTTTTTGCTTTTTCCATTAATTCTTTTGCTAGATCTAATTTATCTAATTCGCAGATAGAATTTCCAACTTCATATCCTTGTGCTTTAAAGAAAGTATATGCCATACCTCCTCCAATCATTAATGTATCTACTTTATCTAATAAGCTATCTATAACTCCTATTTTATCAGATACTTTTGCTCCTCCTAATATTGCCATAAAAGGTCTTGCTGGATTATTTACTGCTTCTCCTAAGAATTTTAGTTCTTTTTCTATTAAAAATCCTGCTACTGCTGGTAAATAGCTTGCTATTCCTGTTGTTGAACTATGTGCTCTATGAGCTGTTCCAAATGCATCATTTACATATATTTCTGCCATTGATGCTAGTTTTTTAGAGAATTCAGGATCATTATCTGTTTCTTCTCTATGAAATCTTACATTTTCTAATAGCAAAATTTCTCCTTCTTTAAGTTCAGATGCTTTTTTCATAGCATCTTCTCCTATTACGTCTTTTGCCATTATTACTTCTCTATCTAATAATTTTGATAATTCTTTTGCAACTGGTTTTAAAGAAAATTCTGGTTTGAATTCTCCTTTTGGTCTTCCTAAATGTGATGCTAATATTATTTTGCAGTTTTGTTCTAATAAATATTTTATTGTTGGTAGTGCTGCAATTATTCTTGTGTTATCTGTAATATTTTGTTCTTTATCCATAGGTACATTAAAGTCACATCTTACAAATACTTTTTTTCCTTTTAAATCAATATCCCTTACTGTTTTTTTATTCATTTATAATTCCTCCTTTTTGGATATTTATTTTAGTTTATCCATTTTTCTATTAGCAATACCATTTTATAACAAAAAGGAATACTTTTCAAGTATTCCTTTTAGATTTAATGATTATTTAGTTATTTTTTACTTGCAATATAACAAGCTAAATCAACTAATTTATTTGAATAACCCCATTCATTATCATACCATGCAACTAATTTTACAAATGTATCTGTAAGCATAATTCCTGCTGTTGCATCAAATATAGATGTATGGCTATCATGTATAAAGTCTGAAGAAACTACAGCTTCATCTGTATATTCTATTATTCCTTTCATTTCATTTTCTGCTGCATTTTTCATAACTTTACATATTTCTTCATATGTTGTTGGTTTTTCAAGATTACATGTTAAGTCCACAACTGAAACATCAACTGTTGGTACTCTAAATGCCATTCCTGTCAATTTTCCATTTAATGATGGTATTACTTTTCCTACTGCTTTTGCAGCACCTGTAGAAGATGGTATGATATTTGCTGAAGCTGCTCTTCCACCTCTCCAATCTTTTTTAGATGCTCCATCAACTGTTTTTTGTGTAGCTGTTGTACTATGAACTGTTGTCATTAATCCTTCTTTTATTCCAAAATTATCATTTATAACTTTAGCAAGTGGTGCTAAACAGTTTGTTGTACATGATGCATTTGAAACTATATTCATTTCAGGTTTATATTCTGTATTATTTACTCCCATAACAAACATTGGGGCATCTTTTGATGGAGCACTAATTATTACTTGTTTTGCTCCTGCATCTATATGTGCTTGTGCTTTTTCTAATGTTGTAAATACTCCTGAACATTCTAATACATATTCTACTCCTAATTCTCCCCATGGAATATTGTGTGGATCCATTTCATTATATACTTTTATTTCTTTTCCATTAACTACTAAGTTTCCATCTTTTGCATATACTTCTCCTTCAAATCTTCCATGTACTGTATCATATTTTGTCATATATGCCATATAATCTGCTGCGATAAATGGGTCATTTATTGCTACTACTTCTACTCCTTCTTTTGCTAATGCTGCTTGGAATGACAAATTTCCTATTCTTCCAAATCCATTAATTCCTAATTTTATTGACATTTTAAATTCCTCCTTTTGTAGATTTTATCTACTAATAATAGTATTGCCAAATTTTCTTTGGCAATACTATTTTATATCAATAATTATTACTTTTCAAGTGTTTTTTTGTATTTTATTCTAATGAAACCTTTTCAGGTTTAGCATCAAAAATATAATAAGAAATGTTTGTATTGTCTACATCTAAATCGAAATCGAAAATTTTATCAGGTGTTTCAGGTCTATCACTTCTAGGATTATTTATATTTACATTATAGTTTGTTTGTCCTTCATCATCTTTTACTTGATTTATACCTGTAAGTACAATAAAATGTTGTCCATTTGTAAATTGTCCTTTTTTTTGCAATGAAACAACCGGTCTACCTTCTTGTAACGCTTTTTTTGCTTCTTCTTTATCTGTAGTGACTTCCACATTGCCTACATTCCAATGTTCGGCTGCTCCTTGGAATATTTCTCCTGTTGAACCATGTCCATTAAAATATGTATCTCCATATTTTGGGTCATCACACCAATCTACAACATCTTGTATACTAACCTCTTCATCTTTCAAATAACTTAATACCATTGCAACACTTGTAATTCCACATCCTGTATCTCCAAATCCGTTTACATGTTCATTTGTTTTTGCTTCGTGTTCAGGGTTTTTGAAATTTATTTTTTGATTATTTTGATAAAGATTAGGTATATTCATTATTGTTGCACCATTTACCGTATTTTTTATTTGTCCACTATCTAATACATTATTATTTAATACTGTAGTTTTTGGTAATTTACTTACAACACTTTGTATTTTTCCACCTATATTGCTTCCTGTTTTTAAAAGATTACCTATGCTATCTTTGACTCCTTGTGTATCTCCTGTATTAAAATTTTTTACATTTTTTCCTATATTTGCTCCTATGCTAGATAATATACTGATTCCTCCATTATTAATTTTAATTTGTAAATTTGCTATTATTTGACCTAATGACATATTAGATGTTTTTGTAGTTTTTAATATACTATTTGATTTTATCTTCTTTATTGATAAACTATTTAACAAACTATTAATTAAGCTTTCGTTTGAGCTTTCTGCTCTATTAAAATTGCTTACTGCTTGGTCTACCCAATTTCCAATACTGTTCGATTTTGCTCTTATTCCTGAAATTCTAGAGGCTAAACTTTTTAAATTTCCACCATATCCAAAATCGCTTGGTACTTTAATAGAAACAAGTTTTCTTCTTGCACTATCTAGGTATCTTCCTGCTCTTTGTGTATATATCTTAGCGGAACTTAATCCACTTGTACTAATACTAAGCATATTTTCATCTCCTTTATATTACCAAACTGCTAAGTGTAGCTTGTAAACTTCTTATTTGATTCTGTTTTTCTGTTATTTCATTTCCTATTGAATTTATCTTTTGATTTGCTCTACTTATAATACTATTTAGTTGTCCTATTATCCCTCCGAACTTCTCCTGCTAATCCGCTAATTTCACTTTTTTTAGAACTTGCTGTTATGCTTTTATAATTTCTACCTATTACAGAGTTAGCAGTATTTAGGTATGATCTTGCAGTTGATAATTGAGCTATAACTGTTGTTATTCCACTATTCATAGCAACATATTGTGACTTTTTTTCATTTAGTTTAACAATCTCTGCACTTATCTGATTTATTTGTGCACTTATTTGTTCTCTTCTTGCCATTATTTCTGCTTCGTCCATTTTATACATCCTCCTTGTCCTAAAATTTAAATATTATAAAGTTACTTTTTATTTAATTATTTTTCACTAAGTCATCTAGTTCTCTTTTAAATTTTTTTTCTTCATCATCTATTAGTCCCATATGATCGATTCTAACTATTTGACTGTGATCAAATAAACATATTTGATCAGAATTCAAAAAACCTTCTGGATATATACATCCACTATAATCCCATGTTTTTGTTTCATCACTTTCTTTTAATTCAGTGGCACAAAATCCTGTAATCATTACTCTTTTTTCTGCACCTTTTAATAGAACTACTGTGCCTATTGGTAAATATTTTTCTTCACTTATCATATTAAATTTCATTCCTTGTATATTATATTTAGGTTTTTATGCGGGATTTACCTATAAACCTATTAAACGTTATGAACAAACTAGAAATTTCTATAATTGTAGTAATTTTAACTTCTTGTAATATCATGTATGCAAAGATTTTAAACTTTTTATTATTTCTTAGCTGAATAATTTTTCTAAAACAATTATAAACATAGCATGTGACCAACCAAGTCCTATTACCCAATTAGGTTTTAATGTGTTATTGTCTATTTGTTCTCCTAAGAAATAGTGTTTACCACATGTTTTTACAACAAAATCAAATGTTTCTTTGGCTTTTTTCTTTTCTCCACTTTCTAAATAATATAATGTCATCCATAAATTGGCTATTGGCCATGGATTTCCGTTTCTATAATGGTCTTGCTCAAATCTTTGATATCCTCCTGTATATGTTCGTAGAGATAAATTTATTCTTTCTACTGTATTTTGTATCTTTTTTTCTTTTGGTTTAAATAGCTTAAATGGTGTAACCGCTCCTAAAATGCTAACATCCATTTTTCTATCTGTTGGATTTCTAACATATGATTTTTTATTATCATCATATAAATTTTCATTAATATATTTTTTTATTTCAACTAGTAATTTTTGGATTTCTTTTTCATTTTTTTGTACTTTTTCTTCTTTTAATCTATTATTTTCAAAGTCAGATATATTTTTTCCAAGTGCTTTATATATTTTTAGAATTGTTTCAAATGCAGAATATATACTAGCTAAAGAATATAAATGTATATCTTCACACATTTCCCATAAATCATAACTTATATGACATTTAGTTTTTTTTGTAGTTTCTAATATTTCTTGTTTTACTATATCTTTATCATGTTCTTCTATACCATCTACTCCAAGCCAATCTTTTATGTATGTTTTTAAAAAATTTATTCCTTTTTCGCACATAGGTAGTGTTTCTTTTAGGAATTTTTCATTTTTTGTTTTTAAATAATGTTCATATACTCCATATATAACACTTGCAGTTTCATCTACCTGATATCCCCATGATGGTGCTAATTTTCCATCTGTATAAAATCTTTGTTCCCACATACCATTTTTGCTTTGTGTTTTTTTGCAAAAAACTTTGTAAAATTTTTCTGTATCTTTCTCCATTTTAAGTATGTCCATTGCTCTACATATAAATACTGCATCACGTGGCCAACAATATGCATATCTTCCACATTGTGTTCTTTGTTCATCTATTTCAGGTGATGCTATTACTGCTCCAGTGTCTTGATTTGTTAGTAATGGAAATAATAAAATTGTTCTTTTGTATATTTCATATATTTTTTCTTCATAACTATTTTTTGGTTCTTTTATATTTAATCCATTATGTGATTTTACATATTTTCTCCAGTATGATTTTAAGTTTATATATTCTTTTTCAAAGTCTAGTCTTGTTATTCTATCTATTTCATCTTCAATTGTAGATATATTTGTGTTTTCTCCTATAGAAATACATATATATATTTCTTTTTTTTCAGTTGGTTTTATTGTTCCTATGTCATAACATATACTACAATCTGAGGACATACCTATATAATCTTTGTCATATATTTCTCCTCTTTTTATAGTATTTGAACTTCCATTTATTTGGTGTTTAGATATATCATATCCTTTCGCAAATGTAGATACAACAAAATCATGTGCATATTGAATCATTCCATTTCTTATTACTTTTGCACTAACCATATTATTTGTATCTGTTAATAATCCTGAATGTATATAAAATTTTGTATCTAAATCTATTTTTCCATCATTTAAAAATGTGTACTTTTTTACCATTATATTTTCTTTTATTAAAATATAGTCTGTTTGTAACATCTTTAAATTAAAATAAGTATTTGTAATTTCTGTATTTAATATATTTGTATCTGTATCATAATATTGTTTATATACATTATTTATATCATCGTGTAAATATATTACATCTGATCCATTTATTTTTACTCCTGTATGATAATAGTCTATATATTGTCTATTATCTTTACATGGAAAGTATAATCTTTGTAACTCTCCCTTTTCTGTAAATGTTGCTAACATACTTCTGTTACCAATTATTGCTTCATTTAAATATTTATTTTCCATTAATAACCTCATTCCTCCATCTTATGTGAAAATTTTTATCCTTCTATAACATTCAAAATCTGTTTTTCTAAATCTTTTATTTTTTCATTAATTCTAAAAATATCTTCATCTCTTAATTCTTTATTATCCATATCTTGTCTTACATACATATCCATGTCTTTTATTTCTTCTTTTAGTTTTTCTAGTCTTGAAATTACTTCTGTTTTTAATGTAACCGGTATTTTTCTTTCTATTTTGTGTGTTAATGTAATTTGTTCATCTAAATCATATGTTTCTCCAAATGATGGTATTGTTACTGGAATATTTGCTTCGTCTATTATCTTTTTTTCTAATACATCTTGTGATTCTTCCTCTCCATGTGTTAAAAATATGTGTTTTGGCTTTTTTATAAATGAATATATAAAATTCATTAATCCCTCTTGATCTGCATGACCTGAATAACCTTCTATATATTCTACTCTTGCATTTACGGCAATTTCTTCGCCAAATATTTTTACATTTTTAGCTCCATTTACTATATTATATCCCAAAGTTCCTGGTGCTTGATATCCTACAAATAATATAGTGCTATTGGGATTCCATAAATTGTGTTTTAAGTGGTGTTTAATTCTACCTACATCACACATTCCACTTGCAGAAATTATTATGCTTGGTGTAGTGTCTTCATTTAATGCTTTTGATTCTTCTGTAGACATAGTAAATTTAAGTCCTGGAAATTCTAGTGGATTATCCCCTTTTGATATTTCTGCTTGTGTTTCTTCATCAAATAAATCCATGTTTTCTTTAAAAACTTCTGTTGCAGAAATTGCTAAAGGACTATCTACATATACTGGAGCTTCCATTAACTTTTTATATTTACGTTTAAATTCATCATCCTTTTTTATATCTTTTAGTTTATTAATTTCATATAATATTTCTTGTGTTCTTCCTACTGCAAATGATGGTATTACTACTGTTCCTTGTTTATCTAATGTTTCTGCCACTATATTTAAGAACATTTCTGCTTTGTCATCATTTCTCATGTGTAATCTGCTACCATATGTTGATTCCATGATTAGATAATCTGTGTCTTCTATCATTGTAGGTGAGTTTAGCAATGGTATATCGTTATTTCCAAGATCTCCTGTAAATACTACTTTTGTCGTTTTTCCTTCTTCTTCTGCCCATAGTTCAATTATACTAGAACCTAACATGTGACCAGCATCATTAAATCGTATTTTTATGTTTTTTGTTATTTCTATTATTTCATCATATTGTACCGGTTCAAAAATCTGTAAACATTTTGCTGCATCTTCTGCTGTGTATAGCGGATCTCTTGGTTTTTCTCCTTTACGCATTCTTTTTCTGTTTTTCCATTCGCTTTCCATTTCTTGAATATGTCCACTATCAGGCAACATTAATGCACACAAATCACATGTTGCTTTATGTGCATATATCTTGTTTTTAAATCCTTCATTATATAATTTGGGAATTCTACCTGAGTGATCTATGTGTGCATGAGTTAAAACCATAAAATCTATTTCTTTTGGGTCAAATTCAAAATCTTCAAAGTTTTCTTCTTCTAATTCTGCTTTACCTTGCCACATTCCACAGTCAACTAGAAATTTTTTTCCTGCTGCTTCTACTAAATAATTTGATCCTGTAACTGTTTTTGTTGCACCTAAAAATGTAATTTTCATATCCTCACTACCCTTTCCTTTTGTTTATATTGTATACAAATAAAAATGCTAAACTTTTTATATTTGTGCAATATTGCCCAACAATTTTATACTTGTAATAAATCCATTTTTACTATTCAAATATTTTTTGCTTTTTATTAAGTTTAAGTCCTGCTTCTTTTAAATTGATATCTTTTACATTGTTCTGCTCTTTTTTTTCTTCAAATAAATCTTCATCAAATATTTGTATTTCATATTTATCTTTATTTTTTACTATTTTGAATGATAATTCTTCTAATTTTATTGCTCTTAATGACAAAATTTCTTTCCATATAATATAAAAAATTTCCTCATTTTTAGTAAAATTTTGTATTATTTTTTCTTCTTTAGCTTTATTTAATAGTTTTAAGATTACTGGTTTTAAGTATTTATCATCAATAACTTCATATATTTTTGCTTCTCTACTTATTGGTAATTGCATGTAATATCTTATTTCATATATAAGGTTTATAATATTTTGTTTTGTTTCTGCTTTTTTTATCTTTTTTTGAAAACATTTTAAAAATATTTCTTGGAATTTTATTAAATTTTTTTCTAATTCTGTATCTGTTTCTTCTGTTTCTAGTATTTTTAGATATACCATTTTTTCTTTTAATTCTTTATTATATTCTACGAATTTTTTAGGGTTTAATAAATTATTTTTTTCTTTAATTTCTTGATATAATTTTTCTCTTTCTTTTATCATTGTATTTGCTAAAACTCTCATGCTAAATATTTTTTTGTTTAATGGTAATTTTTGATTTCTTATTTTATATTCTTGTTCTAATAATTTTTTATCACTTAAAATGGTATCAATCTCTTTTATTTTATTTGCTAATTCTATTTTTTCGTTTGTTATTTTAGTTACAAATTTTTCTCTGTCTTTTACATTCTTTAATTCTGTTTCTATCCTCTTTTTTTCTTTTTTATATTTAAGTACTTTTTTATCTTGAAATTTTATTTCTAATAATATTGAAATTTTTATTAAAAGATCTATTATTTCTTTTTTTGCCTCTTTACCATATAATTTTTTCAAATTTTCTGTAAATTCTTCATAATAATCAATTATTATTTCTTTATTATATATCCATTTATTCAATAATTTATTTCCCACTAATATTCTTAGATTTTGATATATTAAATTATGTTCTATACTTTCTATTTCTGAACTTACTGTGGTCCATGAATACCCATTAAAATCTCTTAGTGGTTCTACTAAATCAATTGTGTTTCCTATATTTAATAAATCTGATAGTGCTTCACTTATAAAAAAATACCTATTTGTTACTATATTATCTTTTTTTCCTATTTTCCATATTGCATATAATAATTTTCTTTCTATTGGATAACATTCTATTTCTTTTTTAGCTTTATCAATAAAATATGTTCCATTCTGTGGTATTTTACTCGTATTGTCATTCATTTTTATAATTTTTATTGATTTGCATTGACTATGAATAATTGATATTAGTCTTTTGATATATTCTTCTTTTGTATCTATATCAATTTTTACAGTCTCTACATCTTTGTATCCGGTTTCTATTTTATATAAAAGATTTAACAATAAACTTTTTACGTTTTCTTCATAATCTTTTTCCTCTAAAATTGCTTCTAGTTCATTGTTAAAATCTTTTTTTACAATCTTTTTTATAAGATTTTCTTTTTTCATTTGAACCTCTTTTCTATTGTATTTCTTGCTTGCCCATTTTTAATTCATTTAATTTTTCTAATGTCATTAGTACTTCTCTTGGTTTACTTCCTTGATATCCAGAAATAATTCCTCTTTCTTCCATTTGGTCAATTATTCTTCCTGCTCTAGCATATCCTACTTTAAATCTTCTTTGTATAAATGATGTAGATGCTTGTCCTGTTTCTACTACAGTTTGTATTGCTTCACTTAATAAAGGATCTGTTTCATCTTCTTGTTCTGATTCTGCCATAAGTTCTTTATCTGTTTTGTTTCCATTTTCTATTGTTTCTAATATATCTTCGCTATATGTTGCTGTTCCATTTTGTTTTATAAAATCTACTATTTTTTCTACTTCTTCATCTGACACAAATGCTCCTTGTACTCTCATTGGTTTTGGTGCACCTGAAGGAAAAAATAGCATATCTCCTTTTCCTAATAGTTTTTCTGCTCCTACACTATCTAATATTGTTCTTGAATCTACTTGTGAAGATACTGCAAATGCAATTCTTGAAGGCACATTTGCTTTTATTAATCCTGTTATTACATCTACTGATGGTCTTTGTGTTGCAATTACTAGGTGCATTCCTGCTGCTCTAGCTTTTTGTGCCAAACGACATATTGATTCTTCTACATCTTTTGCTGCTATCATCATTAAGTCTGCAAGTTCATCTACTATTATTACTATTTGTGGTAATTTTCCTGTTTCTTCTTCTTTTTCTATTGCTTTATTATATCCTTTTAAGTCTCTTACACCTTTTTGTGCAAATAGGTTATACCTATTATCCATTTCTTGCACAGCCCATGCTAATGCACCTGCTGCTTTTTTTGGATCTGTAACTACAGGTATTAATAGATGTGGTATTCCATTATATACAGATAATTCTACAACTTTTGGGTCTACCATAACCATTTTTACTTCACTTGGTTTACTTTTATATATTATGCTTGTAATTATTGAGTTTATACAAACACTTTTACCTGAGCCAGTTGAGCCGGCTATTAGAACATGTGGCATTTTTGCTATATCTGCTAATTGTATATTTCCTGCAACATCTTTTCCTAGTGCTACTGTTAATTTTGAATCACTTTCTTTAAATTCGTCACTTCCTAATACTTCTCTTAGATGTACTGCTTCTTTTTCTTTATTTGGCACTTCTATTCCTACAGCTTGTTTTCCAGGTATTGGTGCTTCTATACGTATTGTTTCTGCTGCTAAATTTAATGCTATATCATCTGCTAAATTTGCGATTTTACTTACACGTACTCCTTCTGCTGGTTTTAATTCATATCTCGTAATTGCTGGTCCTACAGATACGTTTTCAACTTTTGCTGATACTCCAAAGCTGTATAATGTTTTTTGTAATTTGGTTGCTGTATCTGTTAGTGCTTTTGCTCCACCTTTTAGTGTTTTTTTAGGTGGTTTTCCCAATAATTCAAGTGGTGGGTATTCATAATGTTCATCTTCTACTACCATTGCATGCTCAAGTTGTAATACTTCTTTTGTTTTGTCTTGTTTTTGTTCTTCTTCTTGCTTAAATAAATTATTTTCCAAGACATCTGGTTCTACTTCTTGTTTATTTCCAAATAAGTGTTTTTTGGTTTCTTTTGTTAATGGTGTTAAGTCGTCTTTACTATGGTCATATTTTTTTACTGGTTCATTTTCTTCTAATATTCGTCCTCCGAAATTTATTTTTATTTGGTTTTCCATTCCTTCTGTTTGTTCTAATTTTTTGTTTAAGTTATTATATTCTTTATTTCCTTTTTGCATTAGTTCTTCATTAGCATGTAAATTCTTATTTTGCATTCTTTCATATTTTTCTTGTTCTTTTAATTCATGTCTTTCTTGTTTACGCTCTTCGTGTTTTTCAATTATGTCTTGTAAAATCGTTGATGTATTTATTCCAAACATAAATACAATTAATAGTATAGTGACACCTATACTTAATATTATTGCACCTACTACCCCAAGTAGTTTAACTAATGGAACTGCAATTGCTACTCCTATTGCTCCTCCTCCTACACCGGTTGTTCCTATGTTATATCCATCTTTTATAACCTCTGTAAATTCTTTATTTGGTATTAATTCTCCACTTGATATTTGGAATGTCGACATAAGTGTTGCTATTGCTATTAAAAAAATTACATATTGTGCTAATTTGTAATTTAGTTCTCTGCTTTCCTCACTTGCTAATTTTATAGAAACAGCAAATATTCCAATTGGTATTACATATCTTATTATTCCCATTAGCCCGCCTAGAACTTCTGTTAGTTTTATTCCTATTATTCCAGATTTTGTATATATTAAAACAGCAGAAAGGATACTTAAAATAAACAATCCAACTATGGCTATATCTAGCCTTGTTGCCTGTTTTTTAGTAGCTCTTTTTGCTGTTTTTTTCCTATTATATGTTCTTTTTTTTGCCATTTTATCATCCTCCGTTAGGAAACATTTATATTAGGAAAAAAGATAGCTTTTTCCCTATTTTAATTCCTTTCTACTATTTTGAATTGTTTTTATTGTATCTTCTATAGATATTTGCATTAGGTTTAATGCTTGTTGCATATCTGTTCCTAATTTTTCTAGTGTTCCTGTTAAAACATCTTCTGTATTTCCAAGAAGATTATCAGCATATTCTTTTGTTCCTTTTGATATTTCTCTTGACATTTCATTTGCTGTTTCTATAATTTCTGCTTTTTGATCATATGCTTTTTTTGTAATTTCGTGTTCATCTATCATTGCTATTATTCTATTTTCTGCTTCTTTTACAATATCGTCTGCTTCTTTTTGTGCCTCAACTAATATACGTTGTCTTTCTTCTTTTACCCATTTTGCTTGTTTTAATTCATCTGGAAGTTTTAAACGTATTTCTTTTAGCAATTCTAATAATTCTTCTTTATCTACAATTGTTTTTCCTGAAAAAGGTAAATTTCTGCTCTTATCTAAAATATCTTCCAAAGTATCTAATAATGTAAATATCTCCATGGTTTTTCTCCTTTCTTAAACCAGCTCATCTTTTTGTAGAAAAATTATACTAGCTCTACCATATTTTCTTTTATCTGTTATGTATATTTTTCTTAATTTTGTTATTTGATTTTCTAGTTCTTTTTCTCTATCTGTTTCTATTATTATTTTTGTTGTTTCCTTTAGCAAGTCTTTTTTTAAAAGTAACTCTAGTGCTTTTATTGCATAATTTGTTTTATATGGTGGGTCTATATATATTATATCAGGTTTTTCTTGTAGATTGTTAATAAATTCTTGATAATCTCCTTCATATAATATTACTTGTTTTTCTGAATTTGTTTTTTCTATATTTTGTTTAATTATTTTTATTGCTTTTTTAGATTTTTCACATAGATATACTTTTTTTGCATTTCTACTTGATGCTTCTAAACCTATTGCTCCACTTCCAGAAAATAAGTCTACAAACACTGAATCTGTTATATCATTTTGAATTATATTAAATACTGACTCTTTTACTCTATCTAGTGTAGGTCTTGTATCTAATCCTTCTAGTGTGTATAATTTTGTTCCTCTTTTTTTTCCTGCTATGATTCTCATATATATTTCCCCTATGATACTATTTTACCTTTTTTTTCTATAATGTCAATATTATTAACACAAATGTAATATACATTTAACGCTTTTGTAATATTTAGTTCATTTTTACGTGTTTTTATATAAGGATTGTGTATTTTTTTATATAATTTTTATTATAAATCAAAAAAGAACAGTTTAAATAATAAAATTAACCGTTCTTTTGTAATAATTAGACTTTATCTTCATCTTTGTTTATATCTTTTAATAATTCTAGTTGTGAAATTAATAGTGCTTCCATTTTTGCTTTATATATATCAAATTGTTTTTTTATGTCATCTAATTCTTTTTGTTTCATAATTATTTGGCTATTTAGTTCATCTACTTGTTTTTGTGCTGATCCTTTTGCTTCTTCAACAATTTGATCAGCTTTTTGTTTTGCTACATTTTTTACCTCTTCTGCTGTGGATTGTGCCATAACTAGAGTATTTTGTAGAGTTGTTTCAATTGTCTTATATTGAACTAAACTATTATTTAGTTCTTCAACTTTATTTTTTAGTTCTGCCACTTCTTTATAGTTACGTGAGTAATCAACTGTTAGTTCATCTAAAAAGTCATCCACTTCTTCTACACTGTAACCATTCATCATTTGTTTTGAAAATTTTTTATTTTCTATATCTAATGGTGTTATCATAATTTCCTCCTATAAAACTTACAAAACTAGTTTAAATTATTGTTTTTTAGCCATGAAACTGATAATTTGCTTTTCATTTCTTCTCTTGCCATTTCATTTGTAATTTCGTAATTTGATGGCGCAACTAAAAAGATAGAATTTGATACTTTTTGTATATAACCATCTAATGCATATACTCCTCCACTAATAAAGTCTACTATTCTTCTTGCAACATCTTTATTTACATATTCTAAGTTTACTATTACTGATTTTCTCTCTTTTAAGAATGCACATATCTCATCAGATTGCTCAAATGTTGTTGGTTGTGATATAACCATCTTTATTGCTTGTCCTGATGTTTGTGGCATATTTACTACTTTATTATTATTATTTTTTCTTCCAAATAATTTTTTATCTTCTACAACTTCTTCTTCATCTTGATAATCATATACATTATCATCCTCATAATCTTCTGCTTCTGCAGTATCCATTCCAAATAAATCCCAAACTTTATTCATTAAAGCTGACATAAAAAAACCTCCTAAAATTACTTTCCTTTGTATTGTTCGATATAAGTATCTAATTTTTTTTAAAGAATGTCAATACTTTTTAAGAATGTAATATTTTTTTAATATTTTTGTAACATAATTGTAATATTATTCTGTATTATTTAAATTTGGTGTAAGTAAGATTTCATCATATATACTGATGTTTTTCATGTTTGTTATTTCAGAACTTGTATATCCTAATTCTTTTAATTCTTCAGATGTATAATTAGTTATAATTGAATATTTGTCATTTTGTTTTTCAACTTTTACTAAAATTTTACTTAGATAACCTGCTCTATTTCTTACAACATATTTAAGTCCATCTTGTTCTACTATTGATTGATTTGGTACTTTTAAGCCTGTATAGCTCCACCAAATCAAGTCAAATGATATTTTTCTGTAATTACATAGTTCATCTATTTCATTACTTATTTTTAAAACTAATAATGTCTTTTCTTCATTTTCTTGTGATATATATGATATTTCTGCATTTATTTCTTTTGAATTAGATAATCTTATTTTTACTTTGTCTCCTATTTTAGCTTGTTTACTTTGTTCAGATGTAGATATTGTTGCAATATATGCTGTAAAATTATCTACAATTTTACCACATTCATCACTTGTTGCTATTAATTTTCCAGTTTTTAAATTTAAATTTTCTAAATATTCTTCACTAAGTGATGAAAAATTATCTACTGTTAGTTTGTCTTCTAGTCCATCTACTCTGTATGACAATATTCCACTTTTTGGTGCTGTGATTGTTTCTGATCCATTGTTTAGTTCTTGTTCGAGTTTTGCTCTTTGGTCATTTAGGTCTTTTAGATATGATCCTGATGGACTCTTTTCTCCTACAATTTTTGCTTTTTTTGTTATTAATTGGTTTATTTGTTTTTCACATTCTGTTATTTTTGATATATCTGTTACTTTATTTATGTTATCCATTTGCTGATCTATTTGATCTTCTAATATTTTTACATCTGATAAATATCGTACTTCTTGATTTTTTAGTGCTTCTTGTATTTTTGTATCTAATTCAGCAATTTGTGTGACAAGGCTTTCTTCATTTTTGCTGTAATAACGGAATATGTCTTCATTTTTTGCTACTTTTTCTCCTTCATTTTTTATTTGTTCCATTCCATTTTTATATTGGTTGCCTTTTACAACTACTTCATCTCTTATTATGTAACCTATATCTGATTCTTCTGAATATAGTTTTCCTTCTTCTACTGTAAATATATCTGTTGGCTGTTTTACTAATAAATATATTACATAAGCAAAATATATCATTAATACTACAATTATTATATTTAATATGTATTTATTTTTTTTGCTTTTTATTTTTAAATCTGATATTTTCAATTTATTCCCTCCAAAATAATATTAATATTATTTTGTATGTTTTCTTTAGCATCTAGCCATATTGTCTGTTTATTTTTTCTAAACCATGTTAATTGTCTTTTTGCATATCTTCTTGTTTCTTGTTTTATTTTTTCTATCATTTCTTCTTTTGTTAATTCATTATTTAAGTATTGTGCTACTTCTTTGTATCCAAGTCCTTGCATTGCTGTTGGAAATTCATTATATTTTTCTAGTATTTTTTTTACTTCTTCTATTAGTCCTTGTTTTATCATTAAATCTACTCTTTTATTTATTCTTTCATATAGGACTTGTCTATCCCACGAAATAGCATATACTTTATAGTCATATTCTATTTCATTTTCTCTTGATTTAATTTCGAGTTCTGTTTTGTTTTTTCCTGTAGCTTTATATATTTCTAATATTCTTAATATTCTTTTTTTATCTGTTCTTGAAATTTTTTGAATAGCAATTTCGTCTATTTGTTTTGCTTCATTATATAGTTTTTCTAGTCCTTCTTTTTTTACTCTTTCTTCTAAGTATTTTCTATAATTTTCATCATATTTTATTTCTTGATAATCTATTTCATATATTAAGCTATCAATATATAGTCCTGTTCCACCAACAACAATTGGTACTTTATTTTGGTTTAATACAGCTTTAATTGCTTTTTTTGCATCTTTTTTATAATCTGCTACACTATATCTTTGATTTGGTTTTATAATATCTATTAGATAATGCTTTATTCCTTGCATTTCTTCTGTTGTGGGTTTTGCAGTTCCTATATTCATATCTTTATATATTTGCATAGAATCTGCACTTATTATTTCCCCATTTATTTGCTTTGCAAGCTCTATTGAAAGATTTGTTTTTCCTGATGCTGTTGGTCCACATATTATGATTACTTTTGGTTTTTGCATATTCAATTTCATTCCTTTATATTTGTCATTATTTGTAGTATTCCTTTTTGTGTTGTTTCCATATACCCACATTCTAAATATACTATTATTAATAATACTACAAAGATTATAATTATTCTTTTGATAAATTGTACTTTATCTATGTTTTCTTCTTGTAATTTTGTTATTTGTTTGCATGTTATTGGTATAGTTATAATACCATTAATTCCTGTAAACAATAGTAATAATACAGTTTTTATATTATTCATTATTTCTTGTGATTCATATTGTATATTTTCTTTTGAGGTTATATATGAAATGTTTGTAATTATAAATATTATTAATAAATTTGCTAAAATATATATTATCTTTTTTGCTATTGGCATTCTTTCTAAACTATTTAGTGACCATAATGTAAGTACTATATAGATTATTAATATTGTTAGATAAATTATTAACATTGTTTTTCCTTCTACTTTCTTGCAAATTTTCTTTCAATATCATATTTTGACATTTTTATTGCTGTTGGTCTTCCATGTGGGCAACTAAATGGATTTGGTAGTTCTAGCATTTTGTCTATTAAGCTTTGAACTTCTTCTATTGTTAATGCCATATTTGCTTTTACAGCTGCCTTACATGCAACAGTTGCTATGAATTTTTCTTCTTTTTCTTGTTTTGCTGTTCTAGCTACAGTATTTATTTCATCAAGTGTTTCTAAAAATAGTTCTTTATTATCTAAATTCACACAAATTGTTGGTACCCCTGTTAGTTTTATTGTATTTTCTCCAAATTCTTCTAAGTCAAATCCTACTTTTCTAAACATGTCTAGATTTTCTTTTGCTATATCCATTTCCTTGTGTGTTAATGTTATAATGTCTGGTAATAGTAACATTTGTGAATCTCTTGTACTATTACTATAATAGTTTTTCTTCACTTTTTCATATAATACTCTTTCATGTGCTGCATGTTGGTCTATTATATACATTTCTTGATTCATTTCTATTATTATATAAGTACTAAAAACTATTCCTATTATTTTGTATGGTTGTTTTTTTAGCTCAGGTATTTCTTCAAACATATTTAGATTTTTTTGTATTATGTCTGTTCCATCTGTTTCTTTTTTTTCTATTTCTTGTTTTATTGGTGCTTTTCCAAATAATTTTTGATACATTTCGTCAAAATCTACTTTTTCATTTGTTTCATTTTCTTGTAATTTGTTTGGTACATCTTTTAAGTTTATTAAGTTGTCTATTTCATTTTCGATATTGTTTTCACTGACAGTTTCGTTTTTTTGTTGTTTTTCTTCTGATTCTTTAACTCTTTGTAGTATTTCCTTCATACTATATGTTTTTTGTGTGTCTTTTTTTGGTTCTTCTGTTTTTGTATAATCATTTAATTGTTCTGTATTTTGGTTTTCATTTGTATTTGTGATGTCTGTTTGTTCTTTTTCTTCTATCTCTTTTGTGTTAGTCTCACTTAATTGTTGTATATAATTTATTTGCTCTAGCTTTGAGTCGTTTTGTTGTTCTGTTTTTTCTATATTGCTGTTTGACTGTAAAGCTAATTTTAAATCTTCTATATTTTCTTCTTGTGAGCCAGTTATTTCTTTTCTTAAATTTATTAGTTGTTCTAATATACTGTCTGTATTTATTGGTCCACTTGTATCTATATTAAATGGATTTATTTTTTGTTTATTTTCTGATGTATTTATATTATGTGTTTTATCAGGCATATTTGTTTTTATATTACTTTCTGTTTCTGTATATTGTCTTATTTGATTTTCATCTGTTCTTCGTAATCCAAAAAGTCCTTGGTTATCTCCGTTTCTTAGTAATGTGTCTTTTATTGCATGATATATGGCTTGGAAAACTTTATTTTCTTCTTGAAATCTTACTTCTAATTTTGCTGGATGTACGTTTACGTCGACTTTTGCTGGATTCATTGTTATGTTTAATACTACAAATCCAAATTTTCCTAGTGGTATCATTCCTTTATATGCTTGTTCTGTAGCTGACATTAATGTTTTATCTTTTATATATCTTTTATTAACAAAGAATAATTGGTTTGATCTATTTGATCTTGCTATTTCTGGTTTTCCTACCATTCCTTCTACTTTCATATCCTCATATTCATATGATACAGGAAGTACTGATTCTGCTACTGATTTTCCATATATGCTATATATTACAGTTTTTAAATCTCCATTTCCATTTGTTTGTATAATTGTTTTTCCTGTATTTATTAGTTTAATTGCTATTTGTGGATTTACTAGTGCTATTCTTGTTATTACATCTTCTATATAACCTGATTCTGTATAATCTTTTTTTAAAAATTTATATCTTACTGGTGTGTTAAAAAATAGGTTTTTTACTGTAATTGTTGTTCCTACTGGTGATGGTGATATTTCTTTTTCTAATATATTTCCTGCTTCTACTACTACTTTGTATCCATTTTCTTGTTCTCTTGTTTTTGAAATCATTTCTACATTAGATATTGCTCCAATACTTGCTAAAGCCTCTCCTCGAAACCCCATAGATGTTATACTATTTAAATCGTCAGCAGAGCGTATTTTGCTTGTTGCGTGTCTTTCAAATGCTATTTCTAAGTCGTCTTGCGCAATTCCCTTTCCATTGTCTGAAATTTTTATATATGAAATTCCTCCATTTTTTATTTCTACAGTAATATTAGTTGCTCCGGCATCTATAGAATTTTCAACCATTTCTTTAATAACAGATGCTGGTCTTTCTATTACTTCACCTGCTGCAATTTTATTTATTGTTAAATCATCTAATAATACAATATTTCCCATTTGATTTACTCCTATTCTTTTTCTTCATTTTGCTTTTGTTGTTTTAAATTTTTTTCAAATTTTGTTGTACAATACACAAGAGATAACATATATATTGTTAATGTTAGTGGTATTGTTATTCTTCCTATTGGAATTCTAGTAATTGCCATTATGCTATATAATATTACTTGCCAAATTATTACTATTCCTATTGTTTTTGCAATTGTTTTTATTATGCCTAATTTATAATACCTAATTCCTATATAAATTAATATTATTAGTGTTGCGATAATAAATGGTATTATATATGGTTCTGCTAAGTCTTTTAGGTGTGTGTGTGGTACTACTATTATTTCTGTACTTTCTGCACTTATTTCTGTTCCATATTTTTCATTTATTTTTGTTACTATTTGATTTTTTTGGTCTTCTGTAATGTCTTTTGATAATATACTTACAGCATCTTCATATATCTCTATTTTTTGTATTACTACATCTTGCCCTATTACTTCTTTTGCTATTTGTTTTATATCTGAACTTTCAAATGTTTTTTGTAAATTTAATTCTATTCTTTTTCCACCTTCATATCGTAAATCGAAATTAAATCCTTTTGTTACTGTTATTACAGTTCCTATAATAATTATTATAATTGCAATTAGTATTAGAACTTTATTTTTGGTTTTCATGTTTTCTCATTCCTTTCTTAATGTTATCTGTTTTGCTTAAATAAATATATTTATTTTTCTGTCTTTTCCTCTTTATTTCCTCTCATTTTAAGTACTGGAACTGTAATAATCCAGTTATATATTAATAATAGGACTATTCCCCAAAACATTACCATTCCAAAACTTGAGATTGGTATCCAGTTTATAAAGCAGAATGTAATTGCCATTATGCTTATTGGCATAATCCTTAATATAAAGTTAGCATATGTTTTTTGCATTTTTTCTGCTATTTCTTCACCTTTTGAATTTTCTAATAGTTTCCATACTAGTAAATAGTTTATTATTACAATTATTGCTATTGCAAATATTCCTTCTAATGAAATTTTTACATTTGCATATCTTATAAGTATTAAGAATAATGCTATAAATCCTGATGTTGTAAATATTGATATAAATCCATTTAATTTATATTTTATTATTATGCATATTGCTAATATAGCAATTACTGCTATTATACCAATTGATATTTTTTGTATTAAATCTGTTTCGATGTCTGAGATTATATATTCATTTCCTGTTACGTCATATTGCATTGGTAATTTACCATTATTTAATTCTGTTGCTATTGATTTTGCTTTTTTTACATATGTTTGTATTTTGTCACTATCTGTTGATGATGTTCCTACACTTAATTCTAGTTTTCCTGTTTTTATAGGCTGATCAAATGATGTTGTCATTACATCTTGGTCATCTATTTTTAAGATAATTTCTTTTTGTTCTTCTTCTGTTGTATTTTCTTCTGTTGTTTCATTTGTTGTGTTTTCATCTGTTGTATTTTCTTCTGTTGTTTTATTTTCCTGTGTAGCATATGTATTTGTGATTTCTTCTAATTTTGTTTTTCCTTCATCTGTAAATATGATTTGTAAATATACCATTGTACCATTTGTTTCTGTTCCATATACTACATTTACTTCTTTTATACTTGAATTGTCCATTAATACTTCATTTGATTTGCTGTCAACTATTTCAAATTTTCCTTCTACAGGTATTTCTGAAACTATTTGGTCTGTATTTGTATTTTCTTCTATTTCTAATGTTATTTCTCCTGTTTCTTCATTTAGTTTTATTATGCTATTATCTACTCCTAGATCTTTTAGTCTTTTTTCTATTATATTTTTTGCATTTTCAAAATTTTCTTTTGTTTTTTTGTCTGCATTGTTATCTATTTCTTCTTTTGTATATCCTTTTTCTTTAATTTCTTCATCTGTTAGATCTTCGTCAATTTTGTTTCCTTCAGCATCTTTTATTACAGTTTCTTTATCTTCTGTTGGCGCAATTGAAACAACCCTAGCTCCTTTTAGGTCCATTGCTAGGTCATATCCTTCTACTATATTTTGCATTCTGTTTTGTTTTCTTGTGTATATTCCTATAAATCCTATCATAGAAATTAATATCATAGCTAATACTATTGTTAAAATTTTAATTTTATTTCCGCTTTTTGTCTTTGTTTTCTTTTCCATTATTATACATTCCTTTCTTTTATAATAATTTTGTACCATTTATAATTAGTTCAAACCAAATATTTAAGTATTTTGCTGCATATTTACTCATCATAGTTCTGTCCATAAATATTTCAAAATAATTTAGTACTGGGCATATTTTGTTGTCAATTGTAAGTTCTAAAGTTATTTTTCTATTTTTGGCATCTAAGCTTAAATTTGAATTTGTTACCGCATAGTTTACCCTGTCATGCATATCAAATGTCGATAAATTTTTATTACACACTCTATCTCTATGCACATCTGATTTATCTGCTAATATTATCGCTGCAGATATATCACTTATAGCTGTTCCTGTATTTTCATCATGGTTTCCTATTGCCATTATTATTTCTGTTCTTTCTTCTACTTTCATTCCCATATCTTTTAGGATTTGATATGCAAGTATTGCTCCACTATGTGCATGATCTACTCTATTTATGCAATTTCCTATATCATGTAAATATCCTGCTATTTTTGCTAGTTCTACTGTTCGTTTTGGATATTCTAATTTTTCTAATATATCTCCTGCTCTTTTTGATACTATTGATATATGTCTATGCCCATGTTCTGTATAACCTAATTCTGTTAATTGTTTTTTAGCTCCTTGTATTAGAGCTTCTATTTCTTCATTGTTTTTTATATCTTCTAAAGTTACCATTATATCCTCCTTAGCTGTATAGATTTTATATTAAAATTTAAAAAATATCAACCTCTTTGTTGATATTTTTTCCATATTAATGAAATTCTTTGTGCTATTTATTGTTATTATGAATTAATTTAAAATGATTTATGCTTTGAATTCATTTTTTATTCTAATTTATATATGTGTACTAAATATTTTTTGATTTTGTTATATTTTTTATAACAATATATTTTATATTTTAATATACCATTTTGTTTTATCTTATAATCTCTTTAAGTTTTTATATATATGATTTTTGAAAGGAGATATTTGTGTGAAAACTCGTATAAAAAACTTAAGAGAAGATAATGACCTTACTCAAAAGCAATTAAGTAAGTTTCTTAATATTTCTCAAGTTGCTTATTCGTATTATGAGCTTAACAAAAGAAATATTCCTTTAGAATCATTGTGTAAACTAGCTGATTTTTATAATACTAGTGTTGATTATTTGCTATATAGAACTGATGAAGTTCTTCCATACCCTCAAGTTACAAAACCTGTTTACAAAGAAACTATTACGATTTAGTTTTTTATTACAATATTTGAATTTATGTCGTGTGTTTTTGCATTAGAAACTATTTCTTCTAGCACTGGGCATGATCCACTTAATACTATTTTTGCATTATTTTGTGTTGCGGTACTATATCCAAAACAATATCTTCTGTATCATTCAATGCATAAGTTTCATTATTTAAAGTATATTCCCATAAATCCATGTTTACAGATTTTCCATTTGAGTCTAATCCAATTATGCCTTGAGTAGTTTGTTGTAAATAAGGATTTACATTTTTCATTATCTCGTCCCAGTAAATTATTTTTATAATACCATTTATATTAATAATATAGTCTCTATGAAAAATCAAACTTACTGAAAATGAAGTTTATGAGTTGATTTTGGCTAACAAATAAAAAATTAAGGCTAACATATTTATATCTATATTTATATGTTAGTCTTTTTGCTCATCTTGTTCTGCCGTATCAAACATTGGTTCTGTAAAGAATTCTCCTAAAGTAATTGTAAACCCTTCGCAAATATGTAATAAAGTATCCAATTTTATTAGTTCTGTTTTACCACTCATAAATGTTGAAATAGTAGAACAAGGAATTCCAGACATCTTACATAATTTCCATACATTCATATTCTTTTCTTTCAAATAAAATTTAATTCTTTTTCTTATTGCATCTGATAATTTCATTTTATTAATCCTCCCTAAAATCAATAAAATTATATATAAATGCAATTATGTATCACTTTGGCACATTGAAAAATTATAAAATATTTTCAATTTGTCGAACTAATTTGTTGCATTGAAATTTTTGTTATGCTATAATGAAATTACTTCAATTTGCCAAACTATATAAATTTATTAAATATGTTGTAACCACTAATAAAATATTCCAAATATGAACAGAATAATATAAATTGGTAAATTGAGGTAATAAAAATGACGCAAAATATAAATAATAGTTTAGAGGAAATATTAAAAGAGTTTATTGGAAAAAATGCAATTATAACTCAAGATGGATTTTTAAAAAAATAAATATTCAATACATAAATTAAAATACTTTATTGAATATGAAATTTTGAATATCATAGATGAAGAAAGTAAAAATTATCTAATGGTAAACTTGAAGCAGATATACAAAATAGAAATCAATGAAAAGGATATTAAACTACACTTAGATAATGATACAATAATTTGTCTTGGCATTTAAAAAGATAGACTACTAGAAAATTATTTTTGCAATTTTGCTAATTCTTCTTTATCTTTTTCATCTAAATTATTTGAGCTAAATTCTAATAAAGAAATTTTAGAAAATCAAAAGAAAAATGAAAGGAATGGATTTAATTATGAAGAAACTAAAAAAAGAATTAAAATATGGTAAAAAAGTATTACTCTTATTTCTCTTGTCGTTACAATAATTGTTTTGCTAATATTAGCAGGGGTAACAATTGCAACAATAACGGGTGATAACGGAATTTTAAATAGGGCTAGTGAAAGTAAAGAAAAAACTGAAGAAGCACAAGAAAAAGAATGTTTAGAATTAGCTATCACATCAAGTCAGATAGAAGATGTTAATACATTGGAAATAACAGAAGGAAGATTAAGTGATGCTATAAAACAGCAATTTGGAAATAATAAAGACTTTAGTATTACAGATAATGAGGATGGAAGTTTTTTAGTAAGTATGAATGATACTCAAAGAATGTATTATATAGATGATACAGGAGAAATAGTAGACCAAAATAAAATGCTAAAAATTAGTACAGAAAATGATTTAAAAACCTTTAGGGATAATGTAAACAGCGGAAATACTTACGAAGGATATTATATATATTTATCAAATGATATAAGAATCAATGAAGAATGGAATCCGATAGGAAAATATGATGCTACTAGCTCAAATCCTGATGATAGCATAAATAGATTCTTTAGTGGAATATTTGATGGTAGTTTTCACAAAATTTATAATCTAAATATAAATGCTACCGAAAAATCAAAAGGTTTATTTGGATTAATAAAAGGTGGTACTGTTAAAAACTTAGGTATCGATAGTGGAAATATTAGCAGTAATTCAACAGTAGGAGGAATAGTCGGGTATGCATATAATAACGCTCAAATAATTAATTGTTATAATAAAGCAAATATAATTTCTAATGACAGATATGCTGGAGGAATAGTTGGGTATGCAAATAATATGGGTGATATAAAAAATAATTATTTTTTGCAAAATACTGTTAATGATGGAAACGGTTTAGATATTGAAGGTGTAGAAACAAAAAATGAGGAAGAATTAAAAAAAATATATACAGTATTAGGAAATGATTTTAAAGAAGATACAAATAATATAAATAATGGATATCCAATACTCCAGTGGCAGAAGGTGTCCTAAAATAGGAACCTTCTTTAATGTTTCATAAGCATTATAACATTTATTTTTTTAAATTCATTTAAAAATATGAAAAAAATAAATTTATATTATTAAAATATCAAAAAAGATGAAATTGTATTTATTTTTTACAATTCATCTTTTTTTCTCTGCTTTTTTAGCTTTTATTTCTTACAGATTGTAACCCTATTTTAGAAAAAAAACTTATTAAATGACAAAGTTGGTATTTTAGATATTAAAGCTAAAATAGATAATACTACTAATATGGATATTGAAATGCAAGTTACTGACCACAAAAATATTAAAAAAAGAATTCTGTTTTATTTAAGCAAAATGTATACCAAAACTTTTAAAAAAAGTCAAGACTATAATTCTTTAGAAAAATGTATTGCTATTTTAATTTCGAATTACAATATAGATATAATTAAAAATATACCAAAATACATATCTAAATGTAATATACGATAAGAAGAATATCAGAAAATAGTCTTGACAGACATTATGGAAATTTTTATATAATTGAGATAAATAAGTTAAAGGATTATAAAGAAAAAAATAATCATAATAGTTTGAACTCATGGATAAAATTTATAGAAAATCCTGAGATGGTCAATATGTTAAATAAAGAAATTCAAAAAGTTATTGAAAATGCTAGATATGATAAAAGCTTAAAAACTTGCATTGAACAAGGAATTAATCTAAATTGTTAGAATTTGGAGCAGGTAGTGGGAATCGAACCCACGTCATCAGCTTGGAAGGCTGAGGTTCTACCATTGAACTACACCTGCAAATATTTAATTAATTATATTTTTATAAAACTTATGGAGCAGGTAGTGGGAATCGAACCCACGTCATTAGCTTGGAAGGCTAAGGTTCTACCATTGAACTACACCTGCATTTCCCTTGACATTTATAGATTATAATGTATTTAATTATTTTTGTCAAGAGTTTTTTTATATTTTTTTATTTTCATTTATATTATTAGTTAAATTATAACTTTATCTTATAAAACATATTATACATATAATAGCTATTTTAACTAGTTGATTTACCAATAGTTGATAATGTACACTTTTTATTCCTATATCATTTAAAATATCATATTGTTTTATTACTCTATTTATTTCCTCATTGCTTGCTGATCCGTTTTCTTCCATATACTCTTTTGCTACATATTTTGCTTTAATCATTGCATCATTTTCTAAAAATATTCTTATAGAATAATAAATCAAGCTGAAAATGCATAATATTGTAACAAATGTCATTTTATATGGTAAACTTTTAAAACAGGCAAGTAAAAATACAATGGCAAAATAGATTAAATAGATATTAGAAAAAATAAAATTAAATAGCAAAATTTTTCTATCTTGTATAGAATGTAAACATTCATGTGCTATGGTTTGAATTCTTGTGTAACTGTTTTTTAAATTTCCTATACATATTTTATTTGACATAGCTACATATACTGTCATGTCAGATTTTTCATCTTCTTCTATTATTACATTTTCATTTTGTAATTTTTTTAATATTGTTTTGCATATATCTTTATTATTTGGATATTTATTTGTTATATTATCTAATTCTTGAATATTGGTCATTTCTTTTATTTTTTTAAAATTAATACTATAAATTATACTAAGTAATATTACTAAAAATATTATAATTGCTATAATTAATATAAATTCCATATTTCATCCGCCTTTTATTTATTCCATTACATCTCTTATTGCTTCACCTATTATTTTATTTACATCAGCAACTAAGATATTAAATTTTGTTTCTGCTTCAAAATAAGCTTTTGCCTCAGGTTGCTCAAGTAATTTTCCATATGTTTCTTGCATTTGTTTAAATTTTTCTTCATCATTTTTTCCTGTTTGCATAGCCATTATTTGAACTTCATATCTCATTTGTTCAAATTTTTTTATTTCTTCTGATAAATTTGCATTCATTTTTATTGTTTCTTTTGCCATCTTATAATTTACATATTCTTCTGACTTTTTTATTTCTTGTGCTAAGGTATTAGCTGTATCATATACATTCATTTTTTTCATTCCCTTCTAATATTTTATATCTTGTTTAAAATTTTTAATTTTGTTTACTTGTTCTTGTTTTTTATTGTACTTGGCTATTTGTTGTAGTGTTTGTATTTGGTGTTTGGTTATTACCTGTTATTTCAATATTAGCATTTGTAGGACAAATATTTATCCATGTATTTCCATCATTTACTTCTATTTCATTTCCCTCTAAATCTTTATATACGGTTTGGCTTTCTCTTGATTCCTTAGTACATTTGATTTTTATTGCTTTTCCATTTGTTATGTAATATCCATCATATGTTCCTATATTTTTTATTGTTTGTCTTCCCTTATTATCGCTATCAGATATATCTTGATTATCACACATTGTTATTATTATATTCTTTGCTGTTAATGTTTCTCCTGTTTGTAAATCTGTTTGTTCTTTATTTCTTGCATATCTTTTATATACTTTATTTTGTGAGTCATACTCATATTTTACAGTTTGTAAATCTGAATGTGGTATTATCACTGTTGTTGCTTCTTCTCCATTATCTAATGTTACTTCATCTGTAGTATATTGAAGTACACTTTTTTTATCTGATGTTGTTCTGTAATTTTTATTTTTAGCTGATTGTAATATTTTTTCTGTACTTGTCATTGCATTATGTGGTGCTGATTTTTTATTTGTTCTCCAAAATGTTGTACCATCTTCTGATATGCCATTTATATTATGTATTGAATATTTTGTTATATCAGATTTAGCTTGTGGACTCCAGCCAAAATGTACATATATTGCGTCATTTTCCATTGCATAGTCTAAAAAATAATGTCTTGCACTTCTAACAGGTCCTATTTCTTCTATATCTACTCCTTTAAATAATGCCATTAATCTAGTTTCTCCACCTTCTACTATAATCTCGTAAACCATATATGCTTTATTTAATCCTGACTGTGGCCATGCTTGGTTGTGATTATCTATCATAACTGCAATTGGTCTATCTGTACCTGTAAATGTTTTTAATTCTTTTTTCTTTACCTCTGCTACTAAAACATCATTTTCTTCTGTTATATTTTCTGACACTGTAGCAGTATTTTTTTGCTTGTCATTTACTATTTTATACGCTAAGATTCCTCCAGCAATAAATATAAGTATTATTAATACTCCTATAAGAATTTTTATACTATTGTTTTTCATTGTAGTACTCCTTTTTATTTAATTAATTATCATTTTCTCTTTGTATTCCTAGCTTTGCTAGTACTTGTTCTTCTTTTTCTCTCATTATTTTTTTATCTTCTTCTTTTATATGATCATATCCCATTAAATGATAAAATCCGTGTACTACCATATAACTTAGTTCTCTTTCAAAACTATGTCCATATTCTACTGCTTGTTCTTTTACTTTTTCTATTGATATGACTATATCACCTAACATATCTTCAATTTCAAAATCTTTTTTTTCTATTTTTTTGTCTAATTCATCTTTTTCAAATATAGGAAATGATAGAACATCTGTGGCTCTATCAATATTCCTATATGTTTTATTGATTTCTTTTATATTTTCAGGTGTTGTTAATGTTATTGTTATAATAAGATTGCTATTTTCAATTTTTTCTTGTTTATAACATGTTTTTATTACATCTTGTATTATTTCTTCGTATTCTTTTTGTGGTTTTATATCTTTATATATTATTTCATACATATTATACTCTCACCTTATTCACTTTTTGTTTTATATTTCCCTTATATTTTCCACAAGATATACACTCGTTGTGTAATTCTTTTATTGCTCCATAATCTATTAGTTTTCTTCTGTAGTATTTTTCTAGTTTGCTATAATCTACTTTGGAGTCGTGTATTTTCTTTAAGTCATTTTTTATAAATAATATTTCTTTTTGTTTTACATATTCTATAAAGTTTGTTTCTTTTAATTCAGTAATTTTTTTGTACTTGTCCCAAAACTTTTTATATTCATCTCTTTTTTCTAGGTTTTCCCAATATACTTTTGTAGATAGTAATTTTACATTATAGTCTTCTATTAAAGTTATAAGCATACTATATGCTCTTTCTCTTTTATTTGCTATTTTAGTATCTTGAAGTAATGTTCTTGCATCTTTTAATAGTTTTTCATAACATTGTTCTGCAACGATTAATGGTATACTGTGTGTAAATAGTTTTCTGCTAATTGCTAATAATGTCATATTTTTTTCTATTATGTCTCTTGTATCTAATTTTCCTACTGTAAAGCTTTGGAACTTTTGGTAATCTGCTTCTATTGCTTTATATTCTTCTTTAAAATTTTCCATTTTTATTGATAATATATTTTGTAGATATTCTTCTAAAGTATAAAATATTTTTGTATATATCCAATCTTTAGTTGAATCATATATATTTGTTGTATCTGCTAATTTTATTGAATAATTCTTTAAGATTGATTTATATAATGAATCCATCTTGTATATATAAAATGATATATATTTTTGCTTTGTTTTTTCTTTTCCATTTGCCTGTATACCTTCCCAGTCTAGTTCTATTAAGTATTTTTGTTTACGATATTTATAATCTATATATTCTTTTTCTTTTAGACTTGTTACTTCATAATATTTTGATAATGCATTTTTTTCAAATTCTGTTGCTGTTCCATTTTTTACTTTTTTATAAATTGAGTCCATGATATGTTTATCTAGGCTTTCTAAATATGCTGTGTATGATGTTTCAAATTTTTTCTCTAGTTCATCATTATTATAGTTTTCGTCTTCTTTTGTATACATTTCATAGCTTTTTAGCATTGCATTTCTTTTTATTGTAACAACCATTCCATTAATTCCTATTTTTGTAGGTATTAACATTTTGGTTAATGTATTTGTTATCTTATTAAAAAAGTTTACATTTGTACCTGTTATTCTTAAACTTCTTTCTTCCATATGCACATCATCCCTTCAAAATACTATTTTTTCGTTTGTCCCTATATTTTCTAAGACTTCGTAAGTAACATATACCTCTAAGCCGTTTTCTTTTTCATATGTGTTTATATTTTTACCTACTATTTCTTTTTCTTCTAATTCTTTATCAAGTTCTGCCTGCAATTCTTCTATCCCTAGTTTTTTTGCTTCATCTATACTATATGTTTTTTCTTCTTCTATTAGTTCTTTATATGTTGTTCTTTTTACAGAAATTGGTAAATAGAAGTCTGAAAATACACTTATTTTTTTCTCTGTTTCTATTGTATCATAAATTTTGAATTTTGGAAGCCCTTTTTTTAAATTTATTTCAAAATTATTTATCTTTATTGAATAATTATTTTGTATATTTCCTGTTTCTCTTTTTTCCGTAGTGTTATAAGGTATAAATTTATTTTTTGTATACCATACTTTTGCTTGTATTTCTCCTTTTGCATGTACATATCTTATTCCTGTATATTTACCTTCTAGCCATCCATTTATAAGTGGTGTTCCTACTGTTACAGTATCTCCTACTTTTACATTGGCAGTGCCATTTTGAGCATTTATTTTTGTGATTATTCCTACCTTGTCTGATATTATACTGCAATATTCTTGTTCATCTATTATTTCAGGTTTTTCTTCTGCTTTTACTATACTTACAATTGCATTTGTTCCTTTTAATTCTATTCCCATCCATGCTATATCATCTCTTTTTAATCTTACTTTATTTATTATTTCTTTTGTATCTATTTTGTGTTTTGCCATTCCTGTATTTAATCCTGCATCTATTAAATCTTGATAAATTCCTTCTATCTCTTGGTTATTTTCTTCTTTTATATCTATATTCCATATAAAGTTAGATATTACAATTAAAAATACTATTATAATTGCAGAAAATATTGCAAATATTTTTCTTTTTTTATATCTATTTAATAAAAAAGGGATTCCTTTTTTTCTTTCTATTTTTACTTTGCATTTTACTTTTTTGGCTATTTTTGTTATTTCTTTAAAATCTTCTATTCTTGCATTAAAATATAATTTTATATTATTATTTCTTTTTAAATTCCATATTGTTATTTTTTTGTTTGTACATATGTTTATAAATTTTTCTATATAATATCCTTCGATTGAAACACGTATATATCCTATTACATAGGATAATAATATTTTAATTAGCATTTTTTTAATCCACCAATCTTTCAAATTCTATATTTTCTATTTTTCCTGTTACCTTTATGTTATCATTTGTTAAATTTTCTAGATTAAAATTATTTCCACTTAATGATACTATTCCAATATATGTTTTTATTTTTACGTAATATGTCTCGTATTCTAAAATTCCTTTAAAGTTTTCTATTATAATTTCGTCAAATCCTATTATTGTCATTTTAGATTCATTAGAATATACTTCTTTTGGTATTTCTAGAAGTCTATCTATTCTATGTTTTCCTCTTTTTTTCAATTTTATAATCCTCCATTTTTTTAATATGTTTTTAATGTATTATTCTTCAAAATTTTTTAGTGACTCAAATACATATCCTTGTTCTCTTGCTTGTTTTATAATTTCAGGTAGAATTTTCGTATTTGTACTTGAATTTGCATGTAATAATATTATTTCCCCTGAGTGGAAATTTTTTGTTATTAGTTCTATTGCTTCTTTTTCATTTGGTTGTTTTTTCTCTTCCCAGTCTTTGTATGCAAATGACCACATTACTGTTCTATATCCTAAATTATTTGTTACAGCTAGGCTCTTTTCACTAAATTCTCCCATTGGTGGTCTTATCTCTGTCATTTCATAATTATATTTTTCATATACAGTTTGGTGTAGTTCTAAGATTTCTTTTTCTATTTGTTCTTCTGTTAAAGATGGCATAGATTTGTGATTAACTGTATGATTTCCTAATTTCTTAATGTCTAATTTTTAGCGATTGATTAACCGCTTCTTAATTTCTTAATATAGTTATTTCATCCTAACGTTAGGATAATTTTGAAATATAAATTTGATTTTTATATTTTTTTCTTTATCAAATTCAATTCTATCGATTAACTTTTCTAATACCATTTTATTAGGCTTTTCCATTTTTAAGAACTCATCTGCAATTTGTTTTATTTCTTTAAAATTTATTTTTGGAGTTTTTTGATTCGTTTCTTCTAACTCTTTCTCTATTTCTTTCATTTCTTTTAAAATTTTATTTCGTTCTTTTTGTTTTTTTTCATAAATTGTTTTAAAATCTTCTATTTGTATAACTTTATTTATTTTATCTTGATATATTTCTTCAATTGTATTTTCTATATTTTTTAATTTTTGTTTTAATTCTTGTAGCTTTGTTTGCAATAAATTATTTTTGCTTTTAGCTTGTTTTTCTGCTTGTTCATATATCTGTTTTATTTCTTGTTCCGTAAAATTTATTTTTTGTATTTCTTCCTTTATTTTTTCATTTACCGCTTCTGCTATTAAATTTGCTGAAATTTGTTTGCAATCACATAGACCACTGTAATTATTTCTTTTAGAGCAAATAAAATATGTAGCCCTCCAAACAGTTCCATTTTTTCTTTTTTCTTCTCTACATCTTAAAGTTGCTTTATTACCACATTCTCCACAATATACTAAGCCTTTTAACTGATGGTCATATTTCCTATCTCTTGTTTTTGAATATCTATTTAGTTTATCTTGTGCTTTATTCCAAGTTTCAATATCTATAATTGGCTCATGCATATTTTCTAGGACAATATGTTCTTCTTTTTTTGTGCATCTTACTTTCGCTATTTTATGACTTACTTTTTGAAATTTCCTTCCTACTACACTTCCGAAGATAAACTTCATTTCTTAAAATTTTTCCTATTTGAGCTCTAAGCCACACATATTTTCCATTTGGATTGCTACTGCTTCTTTTCATATATGTAGGTATTTTTAAATATATTGCTGGTGGCTCTATTTCTCTTCTATTTAGTTCATCTGCTATTTTTATTGTTGACATTCCTTTATTTATATACATATCAAATATTTCTTTTACTATTTGTGAACTATATTCATCTGGTACTAAATGATTTTTTATCTCTGTATCTTTCTTGTAACCATAAGGTGGTATTCCTGCTTGATATTCTCCTTTTTCTATTTTTCTTTGTTTTACACTTTTTATTTTGTTTGATATGTCTTGTGCATAATAGTCATTAAAGCTTAGTTTAAAGGTTAAAAATTGTAAACCATCTGGCTTTATTGTATCTACATTATCTCCAATTGCTATGTATCTTATATTGTTTGCAGGTAAAAATCTTTCTAAATAGTATCCAGTGTCTATATGGTCTCTTCCAAATCTTGATAAGTCTTTTGTTATGATACAGTCTATTTTTTCTTCTTCTATATCTTTTAGCATTTTCTGAAATCCCGGTCTGTTAAAATTTGTACCCGTATAACCATCATCTACATATTCTCCTGCATCGTAAAGTTCTTCATGTTCTAATATGTAATTATCAATAATATCTCTTTGATTTTCTACACTTTCGCTTTCTCGGTCATCTCCATCTTCTCTTGAAAGTCTTATGTATTTTGCAACTCTTATGTTTCTATAACTATTTACTCTGTTCACTTTTCCTCCCTTCTAAGTTGAAAGAAGAATTGTTATTTGACTAGGCGGACAAAAAAGAAATACCGAAGATGTGGTTTTTGCACTATCTAAGGATTTTCTTTTGCAGTCCAACAACATCAAATGGCAATTATTGTTTCAACTTTTGAGAGCAAATAGCCTATCTAAAGCATACTTGGATTATAACATGCTCTTTTATAATTGTCAGCCTTAAATAAGCATTTATTTTTCGTTCATAGTTATATAATTTATGTATTGTTCCTTTAGCAATTCTGTAATTATCTCTTTTAAGCTTTCTTTTCCATATTCAATTTGTATATTTACATTTTGTCCGTTTTTCATTTTATCTTTACCCCTTTTTAGTTTTGTTTAATCTTATGAGAAATCTTTAAATTTATTCCTCTACTATTAAGGTCTGTTAAAAGATATAAAAATCGGACAACTTTTGTAAATTTTATTATAATTTATATTTTGAGTTTTATAACGTGAATATACACTCATAAATTGTGTAACAATTAAGAAAAAAAATTTTTAACTAATAAAAAAGAACGAATCTTTATTTTTAAATTGGATTCATTCTTTCTATTTTTATTGTTCTATAATAAAAATTAATTTTATTATCTCATTTATAAATTGATTATATTGTATTTTATATTTTCATCTTCTAAATTATTATCTATAATCATCCCGAAACCTTTATCACTATTATATATTTGATTCAATAGTTCATATGTTTTGTCTTTCATTTCATATTCAGAAAAAATATATAAAACATTGTGTAAATTATTATTTACATTAGTAAAAAATAATTTATTATTTTGTGCCTTTTCGCATATATTTACCAAATCTATTAGATGAATAGTTTTTTTATCATATTCATAAAATGCTATATTCACTATATTTTTCATTCTATCTTCCTCCCAATTCATTAGCTAATGTTTCAGCTTTCTTTCTTAGCTCTTCTTTATCTATATTAAGTTTTTGTGCAAGTGCTTCTAGATATGTCGTATTTTCTTCATCTATAAGTATTTCTAGCATTTCCAAATCAAAATTTGCTAATTCTACACATTGCTCTTCTTTTACTACATCGTTACTATTCCCAGCATTGCTAATCGCTTGCATTTCCGTATCTTTTGAGTAGTCTTGAAACCTTCTATCATGGTCTTCTGGTATTTCCTCTCCTTTTTTACTTCTAGTTTGCATTCCTAGTTCTTTTCTATCATTTATCATTTCTAATATTTTATAATTTCCTATTCTTCTTACATATCCACCAAGCATATTTATATTTTCATCCATGCTCTTAGGTTCTTTTTCATTAAAAATTACATTTCCACCATATCCTATCATAGAAACCATAAGTAATGATTGCATATCCTCTTGTCTAAAAATGTCTAAGTCATTTGAAACAGTTAGTCTTCGTGCAATATTTCTTGTAACCTTTTTCATTTCTGGATACATTATTTCTTGAAATCTTTTTGGTAATCTTATATTCTTTTTTGGTTGTAATATTTTATATTCTGAACCATCATATAAAATGCTAGTTGAGTAACCTTCATTTTTTGATATAGTACTATAAAATTTTGAAGGATCAAATCCAAAATCTTTTGATATTCTTTCTATTTCTTCAACTGATATTTTCGTTCCATATTTTGGATTTCGTTTTAATATTTCGCTTATTTCAAGCATATAACTTTTTTGATGCTCTGAATAATATTGTTTTCTATCATTAAAATCTAGTGAATTTACTATTTCATCTGATTTGTATTGTTTCAATAGCTCACCATATAATCCAGTATACTTTCTTTCCATTCCTTCTCTTTTTTCTTCCAAATATTGATTTGTTTCTGCTATTGCAATTTCTAAATCTTCCCTACTTTTACAACCTTCTAATTGCTCCTCATAGAATTCTTGTTTTTCGAAAATAGATTCTTGCATATCTTCTGGTGTAAGCACTCCTACATATATTGGCTTTTCTGGATTTTCATATTCTGCAATAGGTCCTTCATAATAAACACTAGAAACTTCTCCTCTTTTTAAAGTTTCATATGCTTTGGCATCTTTATTTAACAGACCTGTAACTACTAGCTTTTCAGGTATTTGAAGTTCTTCACTTATTTGCTTAATTTCATCATATGAATATAACCTTATTTCTGCCCTTTCTTCAAATATCTTTTTTGCATTTTTCATTTTATCTTGCAAACTTAAATCATCATATTTTGAATTTATCTTTATACTTGCTGTTTCTATATCTCCTTTCATTAAAGAAGTAACTGTTCCTTCATCTATTTTTAATATTTTTATAGCTACTTGTCTTGGTGAAAATCCAGTATATTCTGACATTTTTTGTAAATCTTCCTTTGTAACTTTATCTCTAGATGAGAATTTCTCTCTTTTTAAATATTCATGTGCTAATCTTACTTTTTCATCATATGATATTTTTTCATTTTCCTTTATTTCTATAGTAAATTCTGGATTTCCACTTCTTAGTCTTCTATATATTGTTCCTCTTTGTCTTGCCATTCCTAATCCGCCATCTTCAACTGGTGTCATCATATATTTAGCAACTCCACCATTAGTTGCTTCTTTAATTTGTTCACCGTTTTTTATTAAAAATTCTGTTGCTTCTTTTCGCAAGTCCTCAATTCTAAATTTTACTATTTTTCCCATACCTTCTCACCATCCTATATATTTCACTTTATATCATAATAAAACAAAAAAATGAATACTTAATTCAAATATTTTATATTATAAATAAAATCCTGTGTCTTACTGCTTTAAACAGTTAAACACAAGATTTGTTTGATTAGTGGGAATAATTATTCCCACCTTTTATCACTCCTCCCTAATCCAGACAGGCTGGCGATTGTGATATGTCTCTGACTTATCCCAAGCTGCTTCAGCCATTTTAACGAGTTTCTTTGCTGGAACACATTTCCAGCTCTCTGCTTCGAAACTGTTGATTTCCTCTGCAATTACCTTGCAGTTTTCATCATTCAGTTTCTCAATGGTGAGAATTCTGGAAATTCTAGTTCTGTGTTTCTCCCTATAACGGAAGTCCTCACAGATGATGTGCCCCGGCCTTATGGCAATCAGTGCCTGCTTTGCACTGGCACGATGGCCACTGCGTTTGATGTACACAGGCTTTTTTGTCCTGTATTCATCATTCGCAATTAAGATGGCATACCCCTTGTTGGTATAGCCACCTCCCTCTTCCCACATTACAGGAATACCATTTCTGGTATAAGTTCCCTCATATGTGAGAAGTGCACCTTGTGGTGCTTTAGGAACTTCTATGACCTGCTTATTTTGCAGGTCAGCATCGGTAATTTTCGATTCCAGTATATCTAACTGGAATTCTACTTTTCCAATGCTTCCATCCTCCTTCCAAGTGGTAGTCCGGTGTTTTCCCATTACCCGATACCACGCTCCTTCAATTTCAAGAAGGAGGAATTTTTCCGGATTAATACAAAAGTGACCAGCACTTTTGCGGATTACCCGGATGGGGTGATTGAAGTTAGTCGCTAACCGACTAATCTTTCCAATCTCGGTTTCCTTGTTGCAGTCCAGCATGATACTGGATTTTTTCGTTGTGTCAGCACTTATTTTCATCATAATGTGCTCCCTCCTCCCCGTTCGGGGTGTGAATTAAAAATTTACATTTACATAATAATTATACCATTTTTTTATTTTTTTTGCAAATTTTATCTCTTATAAACAGTGGTAACGAATAAAAAATTTTTTCTTAGAAAATTAAAGTTTTTAAAGCTTATTTTCTGTATATTTTTCGCAATGCAGTATTATCAAGAGTTTTAAGCGTTTGTGCTTTTTCTAAAAAAGTGGTCTCTTTTAAAATACGAAAATCGGACAAATTTCGGAAATTTGTTTTTTAAATCGCAAAAAGAGATATCTTTTGATACCTCTAATGCATAAATTTTTATCTGCAATAGCAATCTGTAATTTATAATTCCTTATAGTAATTTATTATAATTCTAAATCCTCTTGTTTCTGCTTTTGCTCTTTTATTTCCATTAAACGCTTCTTAAACATCTCTAACATTACTTCTTTTTCTAAATTCATTTCTGTTGACACCTTTTCTATCGCTTCTGTATTGGTATATCCCACATCATAGTAATATTGTAATAAATTAATGCAACTATGGTATATGTCTGTATTTTCTCTTTTACTAATATTATCAACTGCCGTATCTTCAGTGTTTTGTCTTTTATCTCTAGTAAAAGTATTATGGTCTCCAAATTCTTCATTCATTTTATCAATAGATATTGTCCTTACTTTAAAATGTGAAATATAAGAATATTTAATATATTTACTAGCAATATATTTTACTATTTGTAATGCTTTTTCTGTTTCATAATTAATAAATAAATCTCCTCTTTTTTGTGTAATATACATTATTGTATCGCTTGCTATATCATCACAGTAACTATTTTGTCTATATCTATGTCCCATTGATTTACTTTTCTTATCAATAAATTTTATGATTTCTTCTCCATATTCATCTAATATTTCAGCATCTATTGGTTTTCTCCCTATATATAATCCTTTGTTTTGTAATATGCCCTGTTTTTCTTCTATCACATATTGACTTTCAGTTTTGTAAATTATACTTAAAAATTCTTGTAAGCTTATACCATATCTTTCACATAAATCATTTATTTCTTCCATTGTATAAATTCTATTTTCTTTTGTGAGATGCTTTATTCTAGTTCTTTGTCTATAAAATTTATCTACTCTAACACTACTAACTTGTCTTTTTAAATTATTATAGTTTGTATATGATATTCCAATTGCTTCTGCAAATTGCACTTCTGTCATAAATTTTGAATATGGCATATACAATTCCAAAAAATAGGAATAATCTATACTTGTTCCTACAACACCTTGTATATTGCTATCTTCTAGTAATCTTTCAATAAGATCTAAGGATATAGTATCTGTTTTTAAAATAATAGCACCACTTTTTCGATTTTTTATTGTCATATAGTTAGCATATGATATTCCTAAAATTTCAGCAAATTGTATCTCGTCCATTTCTTTTTTATATTTGCTATATAATCTTTTAAATTCTAAATAATCTATTGTTCTATTTGCACATCCTTGTAAAACTAATTCTTCTCTAACCTCTCTTATTCTATCTATACCTACTTGTTTTTTACTTTTTAGTATATATGTTTGGTTGTCATAATATTTCATGTTTCTATGCTTTATTTCTGATATTCCCAAGATTCTAGCAAATTGTACTTCTGTTAATTTATCACTATATGTTTCATATAATGATAAAAATTCCGAATAATTGATTAATTTATTAGCATATCCTTGTTCTAGCATCTTTTCTCTTATATTTTGCTGTAATTCTGCTGGTATATCTTCCTTTTTTAATATCCAAGCTCTAGTTCCTTTGTTTTTTACAGATTTAAAATTGTTTCTTGTTATGCCAATAATTTCTGCAAATTCTTCTTGACTATTTATTTTAGCTCTATATGGTTCATAAATAACTAAAAAATAATTATAATCTACTAGAATACTGCCATATTGTTCTTCTACTTCCATTGCTATTTGTTTTTTATCTATTTCTATTTCTAAAACTTTGGTCTTTCCACCTCTATTTTTTATATTTTTATATCTAGGATAGGTTATACCAATTATGTCAGCAAATTCTTTTTCAGTAATAACATTTTTATATTGTTCATATAGTTTAAGAAATTCTTTATAGTCTATTTTTTTATTACTATACTCTTTTTGTAATAATTGATTTTTTATTTCATTTTTCATTTCTTCAGAGGCTATTTGTTTAAGTATTAGTGTTCTTGTATTTTTACGTTTCAAATTTCTAAGTGCTTCATGATTAATCCCTAGAATCTTAGCAAATTCTTCCTCACTCATTATTTCTTTATATTGTGCATATAAACTTAAAAATTGAGAATAATCTATTGTTCTATTTGCATTTCCTTGTTTTATTAATGTGGTTATAATTTCATTTTTTTCTTTTTCTATTATTTCTTTAAAACTCATTACCTATTTTCCTATCTATAAACCTAAACTTAATTATATTCCTAAGCAATAACTTACTATTTTATTTGATACTTTCTAAATAAGAAATCTTTTTTCCTCTTGATTTAGCATATTCGATTTCTTTTTTTGTACTTTCTCCAATATATCCACCAATATTAATTACATAAATTTCATCAGACATATCTATTTTTTGTTTGTGCATTTCATCTAGCATTTTCTTAGTTTTTTCATCTATTTCTTCTTTTTTTATATTATTAAAAAAATTAGGTGTTAAAACTATATTTCCATCTAATGTGAGTTTTTCTTGAACTCTCATAAATTTATCTTTAAATTTAATTGAGCCACATAGAGTTATTATTTTATATTCATGTATCAATTCTAATCACCCGCTTTCTTTTTTATTAGTTCATTATAAAAGGCAGGAAAGAGATACAGAGTGTATCTCTCACACACATAGAAAAACAAGTTTTCTAGTCCTCTGCGTTCCATAAAATAATACAGAGAAAATACAGAGTTCCCACTTCGGTATATTTTATAAGTATTAACAATAAAATCTGACTTCTTGATCTGGGAAATGTTTTTTCCACTCTGATATTATATAAAAATAGTTATTATCTACTGATTCCAACAATTCTGTTAATTCTTTACTTGGAATTTTACTTTTATTATTTGCTAAAATACAACCACCACTTTTGGTTAGCCATACTTTTGTAGAATTAGGTGTTGGTTTTCCTTTTGAAATATGTATATGTATTGGTTCATTATTTTCATTTGACCAAAAATAAATTTTGTATCCGTAATATCTCCAATATACTAGGCACTAAGAATCCCTCCTTGTCTTGCCCACCTATAAAAAGATGGCATACCTCTTTCTAGTACAGTTCTGAACATTTCTATTTCTTCGTCTGTATAATTTCCATCTTTGTATAATATTTTACAGCTTGGAAGTTCAAATCTTACACTATCAAATCCTTTTTCAGTAGGTCTTTCAAAATGTACGTGTATAATTTCTTCTCCATTTTCATTTTTCATAATATGTGAAAAAACCACTTCTGTTTCATCAGCATATTTGCAATAAGGATACATCATTTTTATCACTCTCCTTCTTTTCTATTTTTTATTATTAATTAATCAAATTTATTTAAAATGCTTGTCCTCTATTTTATTAAAATCAAACTTTTGTTATATACTATGATTAGTATATCATAATTTGTTTAAATTTACTATATTTTTGTATCACTTTAAAAATTTTTATTTTATTGAAATTTTAAAGTATCATTTAATGTATCATTTATAGTATCTTAAAGTATCATTGTATATGGCTGCTCTAAATAGGCTATTACACCCTCATCTTATTTATTTTTATTCAATTACTAGTTTGAAAAAGAATGATTATTTGGCTAGGCAAACGAATTTGAAATCTATGAGGCGTACTTTTGTACGTTGATTAGATTTCAAATGAAGTTTAACAACGCCAAATGATGATTATCTTTCAAACTACACCTCTGGACATTAAGCATTTAGGTGTATGATTTCCTACTACATGCCCTTCATCTATCATTTGTTTTACAAGTTCAGGTTCTGTATTTAAGTAATGTGCAGTTATAAAAAATGCAGCATTAACATTATTTTCTTTTAGTATTTCTAAAATTTTGTTTGTATATCCAGCTTCATAACCTTCGTCAAATGTAAGATAAATTTTTTTACTTTCCTTGTTTCCAATTGCAATACCATTGTTTTGTGCTAATATATTTAATCTATCTTTTCCTAATTCAGGTTGTTCATGATTATTTGCCCTTTTTATTCCCCATTCTATCTTTGTGTTGTCTAATTGATTGCTACTTATTATTACGTATTTATTTTTTTCTATCATAATGTATATAGAAATTGCTATCAAAATAGCTATTATTAAAAAGATTAATACTATTTTCTTTTTTATTTTGACCATCTCCTTTTTTTAATTTTATGTCATTACTGTTACTTTATTACTTTTTTTACATTTTTTTCCATTTTCTTTCGATTGATATTATTAATATCATTTCCACATATTCTACTGCTACTATAGTCTTTTCCTTTTGGATAATTTTTTAAAATACCTATTGACAATCTGAAATTTTTAGAATATATTGATATTGTTTTTGGAAAAAATAGGTAATTTGTCAATTTATGTTTTTCCACTTTTTTCCATAATATAATATCTAGTTTTAATATAGTAATTAAAACACATATTGTTTTTGTATCTATAATAAAACAAGAAGGGAATGGAGTTTTTATGTTAAATTTTGTTATTTGTGATGATAATCCAAATATTTTAGATAAAATTGAGAAAATTCTTAAAAGTATATTTACTAAACATTCTTTTGACGCTCGTGTTGCTTTTATGTCTGAAGATTTTGATGAAATTCTAGAATATGTTGATTCAAATAAAACTGATGTCCTGATTTTAGATATTAACTTGAAAAATGGTAAAAGTGGATTGCAAATAGCTGAAACTGTTAGAAAGAAAAACAAAGATGCTTATATAATTTTTACAACAGCCCATTTAGAGTATGCTATGATGGCTTATAAATTTAAAACTTTTGATTATATTGCTAAACCTCTTACTCATGAAAGGTTAGAGGAAACTATTGTTAGATTATTTGAAGATATTAGTGGATTACCTAAAAAATATATCAAAATAGATAATAAAAATACTATTATTGATGAAAATGAAATAAACTATATAAAAAGAGATGGCATGAAGTTGATTTTTCATACATCTTCTCGTGACTATGAAATATATAGTTCATTTAATAAAATTCAAGATAGTTTACCTAGCAACTTTGTACGTTGCCATAAGTCGTTTATTGTAAATATTAATAATGTTGTTAATTTTGATCCAGTTGAAAGTAGATTATATTTTCAGGATAATGATTTTTGTGATATTGGACCAAAATATAAAATAGAAATTGCGGAGGTATTTAAAAATGATGGATTTTTTGAATAGTTTATGGATTGCAATTAGTAATCCTAATGAAGTTTTAATTAAAGTTTTATCTGTGCCTATGATTATTTTTCTTGAAGCTCCTATATCATTTTATATAATTAATAATTTGCTTAATTTAGGTGCTAGTAAAAGGCAGAAAATTCTTTATATTATTGCCAGTTCATTAATGTGTTTGTTAAGTGGTTTTATAATTCCAAGTCCATTTAATATTGTATTTAATTATATTGGTTCTTTTTTGATTGTATATTTTATATTTAAAACTGGAGCTGTAAAGACTATTATCGCTTCTGTTTTGCCAAGTTTTGTTTTTACAATAGCACAAAGTTTATTATTTAATCCATATATTACTTTGATGAATATAAATTATACTGAGGTTCTATCTATTCCAATGTATAAAGTTCCAATTACTTTAATTATGTATGCTCTCGTATTTATTATAATTTCTATTCTTAAACATAAAAATCTTTCTCTTAAATTTCTAGATAGTATTGATAATAAATCTAAATCAATGATTGTTTTCTATTTATTATTTGGATTACTATATATAATTTTAGAAATTATTATAACTATGGAATATATTGATATATTACCACTTGGATATACTTTTTCTAACTTTATTATGTTACTTTTATATTTTGCAATTAGTTTATATAGTATTTCTAAAGTTGTAAAACTAAATAAGACAACACAAGAATTAGAAAGTGCAGAGCAATATAACAAAACATTACATATATTACATGATAATGTTAGAGGTTTTAAACATGATTTTGATAATATGGTTACAACAATTGGTGGTTATATAAATACTGATGATATGGAAGGTCTTAAGAAATATTACTTAGAACTAGAAAAAGATTGTGAAAGAGTAAATAATTTATACATTTTAAATCCTGATAGTATAAACAATCCTGGAATATATAATTTACTAACATCCAAATATCACGAAGCAACTGAAAAAGGTATAGATGTAACAATATATTATTTGCTTAATTTAAATGAATTAAATATGAAAATTTATGAATTTGCTAGAATACTTGGAATTTTACTAGATAATGCTATAGAAGCTTCAGAGAAAAGTAGTGAAAAAATAATTAATATTTCTTTTAGACGTGATAATAAAAATAATAGAGATGTAATTAGTATTGAAAATAGTTATTCCAATAAGAATGTAGATACAGAAACAATATTTAATAAAGGTTTTAGTGAAAAAGAAAATCATAGTGGACTTGGATTGTGGGAAGTTAGAAAAATACTTTCAAAAAATAATAATGTTAATTTATTTACAGATAAAACAAATGATTTATTTAAACAACAATTGGAAATATATTTAAATTAAATATTACTAAAAGAGAATCTTTTAAGGTTCTCTTTTTACTGCATAGAAAACATATTCCGTTTATTTGTTCTGCACCAAATTTATGAAATAAATTTGTGTGCAATGTATTTTCTTTATTAGAAAAGTCAGCATGGCTTTCCTAATAGAGAAACAAAACAAAAAATAAAACTTACTATTTTTAAATAGCAAATTTTATTTTTTGATGAAAGTGTGTCCAAAAACTTAGCCTAAGCTAAGTTTTTGGGTTAGATCTTATAGGCTTAAGACCTAACAAGGATTACTTTCATTATAACATTGAGAGTTTATATGTTTTTTAACTAAAAATTAAATTATTTTTAGTTAAACTTAATAACAAAATTAATATTAAATTAAGATTTAAATTTAGTCTTTTTTAATCAAACTTGCAGGCATTTTTGGTTGATGTAATACACACCACATAAAACATGCTGTATTTGTTGATTTTGCGTATTTTTCAGCTAATTTTGATAACATTTTTAACATAGGATTTCCCCCTTCTGATTTTTTTATATAATACTAAAACTTTACCGGTATAGTTTTATGTATTAACTTAAGTTGCTGAAGTATTATATACTTCATGTCCATATCTATTTTTTGTGATCTTATATGCTATTCTTGTAATCATACATGTTTGCATTAAATATCCTATAATTATTACATTTGATATAACTTGGTTATTTATTACTAATGCTATTATTAATGCTATTGTAAAAATTATGTATGATAATATTTGTTTTTGCTTTCTATCTTTTTTTCTTAAAATCGGAACATTCTCTGTATCTGCTGGTGCGTATAATTTAATCATTATTATTCCGAAAATCCAAATAGATATAATGCAAATTGTTTTTGTTATATCACTTAAAACTATATTTTTAGCTAATAATGCTGTTCCAGCATATACTGTAGTTGTTGATAATATACATCCTATATGTGTTTTTAAGTGAAATCCTCCTGAAAACGTACGATATGGTAAAATTATGAGAAATGTAATTAATGATAATCGAAATACTCCTAATATGTATGCAATTCCTAGCATTATAAAAATTTTTGGTATTTCTCCTATTATATTTTGTAAGCCATAATTTATAATTTCTGCTCTTTCATCATCAATTTCTGGCATTTCTTTTCTAATTTTATTGGTCAGAAACATACAGATTTTGTCTATCATTTTCTCACCCCGCTTTGTTTTCCTTAGGTTGATTTGATTTTATCACTAAATTTTTAAAAAATCACAAAAGTTTTATATAAAGTCTTTTCTACTTTATATAAATTTATTTTTTAATTTTCGTAAAAGATTTTGCTATTTTCATAAAATTTACATAATTTTTAAAATTGATTTAATTAAGAACAAATAGGAAGCCTTAAAATTTGCAACAATTTTAACTTTTCTATTTGGCTTTCCGTTAATTTGCTCTGCACCAAATTTATGTAATAAATTTGTGTGCAACGTGTTTTCTCTATTAGGAAATACCATGAAACTTTAAGTTGCACAACTCAAAGTGAAAATAAAATTTTATTTTCAAAAGAAAGTCA
>CALXJY010000009.1 GCA_944388755.1 uncultured Clostridia bacterium
GTATTTTTACTTAGTATTTCTAGAAAATAACTTGAATATATTTCTTTCATTACTCTATTAGGTATTTTTAACAATGGTTTTTCAAATACTTCTCCAGTTATTGTTAAATATCCTAAATAATATAGCATTGAAATTAAATCTTGTTCTGTAAATTCTATTGCTGGATTGAACTTTTGCGTTATTTCACTTACTATTCCCTCTCCTGATACTGTTTTTTCTATTACTTTTTCTCTTTCCTCTCCTTTGCATAATGTTAGCATTTTCCCTAATTTACTATAATCACTTGCTATATTCATATCTATTAATTGCTGTGGTATTTCTTTAAATCTTATATATCTACTTAAAAAATATAAACACATATTTGAATTATATATTTTTTCTTTTCCATATATTGAAAATCTATATCCATCATAATTTTCTTTCATTATTGGTAGTAGTTTTTCTTGTTTCTCTCTACTTATATTTTGCTCTTCCATTAGTCTTGTTAATTCTTTTTCTGTAAATCCCATCATCTCATTAAATTCTCTATCTTGTGTTATATCTGAACTTATATTAAATCCTGATGTTAAACTATCTAATGTTATTGGGGCTACTCCTGTTATAAATATCCTATCTACTACACTTTCTGTTCCTTCTTTTAATATCTCATACCATTTCCTTACTTTTCCATTTTTGGATACTAAATTTTTAAATTGATCTGTATTAAATCCTAATAATTCATTTGCAAAGTGGTCATACTCGTCTATTATTACATATATCTTTTCCCCATGTTTTTGTATTTTAAATGCTTCTATTAGACTTCTTAATAAGCCTTCTGCTGTTAGGTTCATATTAACATAAAAATCTAAATTGTAGTTTTTTACAAATCCCTCTATTGAAATTGCAACTTTTTCTTTAAATCCATTTATTGTTGTTTCATTATTTGTTGTATCTATTCCTGAAAAATTAAATTTTAATATATGATAACTGTTTTTTAATTTTGTTGGATTTTTTCCTATATATGTATTACCGTATAGTTTTTCAAATTTGTCTACCTTCTTTATATCGTAATAATTTTCTAATGTACTTGTAAATAATGTTTTTCCAAATTTTCTTGGACGTAAAAACATTATATATGGTTCTGCTAAATTTTCTAGTTTTTCTATATACATTGTTTTATCCACATAATAATATTCATTTTCTATTAGTCTCTCATAATCACTTATTCCATAGGGTAATTTTTTCAATTAATACCACTTCCTCTCTCATTTCTTTTTTATTTTACTATATAAAATTAAAAATAGCAAGAATTTTTATACTTGTCCCTAAAAAATCCACAATTTTTTGAGCGTTACTTCTTTCTTGCTATTTTTATATACTAAACTTTTTCGTTTATTTATATTTTTATATAAGCATAAAAATTAAAACCCCAATACTTTGTATTAAAAATAAATTAATTATATTAGATGAAAGTAAATTATTAGTAGCCTCTATAACTCCAAGTATCTCATCACTTTGCTTATGGTGCTTTTGTGACTCAAAAAAAGTAATTAATTCTGGTATGCTTGTTATAAATCCTAATAAAATTCCTATAATTGTTTGTGATATATTAAAAATATTTGCTAAATTTTCTAATGTATTGCCTAGCATTTCTCCAATTACAAACAACAAAATTCCTGTTACTATTAATTCAAATATATATACTAATGTTTTATTTCCTGCTTCTTGTTTTTCTTCATTATAAATTATATTTTCTAACTCTTTATCTTCTTTATTCAAATATATTTTATGTGCCTTATTATTTATATAAATAAACAATATATATAACAAAATAAAAATTGGTACAATGTTAATATCTATTGATATTTTAGCAATTATTAATACAATCGGAATTATTATTGTAATAATTACCAATATAATGTCTATTCTAATTGCTTTATTTTTTAATACTCTATTATTTTTGTTAATGTAAATAGATGCTATATATTGTATAAAATTTATTACATTTGAGCTTAATATATTATATATGCTAGCTCCAATTAATCCTTTTGTACTTGATGTTACGATTGTTAATAATTCTGGTATAGATGTTGCATATCCGGCAATATTTCCAACTGTTTTAGGTTTTAAATGTAAATTTTCTGCCAATTTACGTATAACAAAAACTAATATATATTTAGATATTAATACAATTAATGATGAATATATTAGAAATTTAATAAATTCATAAAACATTGTTTTCCCTCCAAAATCTATTTTGATAACTTTATTTTACCCATTTTGTTGATATTTATAAAAAAGTGTTATATAATGTGTGTAATTTAAAGTGTTAGGAGGTTTTTTGTTATGGAAGAAGTTAAAATTGGCAGAGTATATCGTCATTTTAAAGGTAATTATTATTTTGTAGAAAATGTAGCTTATGATTCGGAAACTAAAGAAAGAATGGTTGTTTATAAACCTTTATACCAAAGAGAAGATGGAAAAATGATTTGGGTTAGACCTGAGAAAATGTTTTTAGAGGAAATACCTGAAAGACCTGATAACATTACTGGTCAAAAAAATCGTTTTACTATTGTTGATGATATAGAGAAAAATTATATAAAATAGTTACAGGAGGAATTATGATAGATATTAAATTTTTAAGAGAAAATCCTGATATTGTAAAAGAAAATATCAAGAAAAAATTTCAAGATGAAAAACTTGTATTAGTTGATGAAGTTATTGATTTAGACGCTAAATATCGTAAAGCACAATTAAATGGCGATAATCTACGCGCAGAAAAGAAAAATCTAAGTGGTCAGATAGGCAATTTAATGAAGTCAGGGAAAAAAGAGGAATCTGAAGATATAAAACAACAAGTAGCTAAAATAAATGAGGAATTAGCTCAAAATGAGAGATTAGAGAATGAATATAGTGAGCAAGTTAGAATTAGAATGATGAAAATTCCAAATATTATTCACGAATCTGTTCCAATAGGAAAAGATGACAGTGAAAATGTTGAAATTCAAAAATTTGGTGAACCAGTAGTTCCTGATTATGATATTCCTCATCATAGTGATATTATGGAAGCATTATGTGGATTAGATTTAGAAAGTAGTAGACGTGTTGCTGGACAAGGTTTTTATTATTTAATTGGCGATGTTGCAAGACTTCATTCTGCAGTTTTAACATATGCTAGAGATTTTATGATTAATAAAGGTTTTACTTATTGTATCCCACCATATATGATACGTTCAGATGTTGTAACAGGTGTTATGAGCTTTGAGGAAATGGATGCAATGATGTATAAAATTGAAGGAGAAGATTTATATTTAATTGGTACAAGTGAACATTCTATGATTGGTAGATTTAAAGATCAAATTTTAAAAAAGGAAAATATGCCATATACTATGACCTCATATTCTCCATGTTTTAGAAAAGAAAAAGGTTCTCATGGATTAGAAGAACGTGGAGTTTATAGAATTCACCAATTTGAGAAGCAAGAAATGATAGTTGTTTGTGAGCCTGAAGACTCTTGGAAATGGTATGACAAAATGTGGTCATATACTGTTGAATTTTTTAGAAGTATGAATATTCCAGTACGTACTTTAGAATGTTGTTCAGGAGATTTAGCAGATTTAAAAGCAAAATCTTGTGACGTTGAAGCTTGGTCACCAAGGCAGAAAAAATACTTTGAAGTTGGTAGTTGTTCTAACTTAACAGATGCTCAAGCACGTAGGCTTGGTATTAGAATTAAAGGTGAGCATGGTAATTATTATGCACATACTTTAAATAATACTGTTGTTGCACCACCTCGTATGCTTATTGCTATTATGGAAAATAATTATATGCCTGATGGTAGTGTTATAGTTCCTGAAGTTTTAAGACCTTATATGGGTGGGTTAGAAAAAATATTACCTAAAAAATAATTTAATTGATAGCCTTATAAAGGAGAATTAATATGTTAGTAAAAAATCCGAAATTTGAAATATCTGCTGTTAAACCTAGTCAATATCCTAAAAGTGATCTACCTGAAGTTGTTTTAGTTGGCAAGTCTAATGTTGGGAAGTCTAGTTTTATTAATACTATGATTAACCGAAAAAAACTTGCTAGAACTAGCAGTGAACCTGGTAAAACTCGACAAATTAATTTTTATAATATTGACAATTTATTCTATTTTGTTGATTTACCTGGTTATGGTTATAGTAAAATGTCAAAAAAGGAGCAAGAGCAAGTTGGTAAATTTATTGAATATTATTTGCAAAATCGTAAACAAATTAGTTTAGTTATCTTTTTAGTTGATATTAGACATATTCCAACTGAAAATGATAAACTGATGTATAATTATATTGTTCGTGCTGGTTTGCCTTGTATAATCTTGGCAAATAAGGCTGATAAGATTGCTATTACAAAAGTTGAAAATGAGGTTAGAAATATTCAAAACATTTTAAATCCAATGAAAGATTTTTGCACTTTGCCTTTTTCATCTGAAAGAAAAATTTATGTTGATGATGTGTGGAAAAATCTTCAAAATTATCTATAAAATTATATGTTATATTATATCTGCCAAAGGGTCAAATGACTATTTGGCAGATTTTCTTTCTATTAATTTTTTTATGGAGCATTTTTTTTATTTTTTCATATTATATTGTATAACTTTCAAAGTTTAGTAGATAATAGTTAAGAAGGGAGTTTTTTTGATGAAATCAATATGTATAAAAACAAATAATGAAAAACTGCTAAATTATTTACTAAACGAACTTCGTTTATCTAAAATGCAAAATGTTTGTTTTTCTTGCAATAAATTTAAATATTTTAAAAATATTATAGTACATTATAATGGGAATAAAGTAGATGAGTTTATACAAGAAATTTCTAATATTTTATCTTATTTGGTGATCGATGAATTAGAAGAATCTTTTTTAAATGAACTTATTCTAAAAAATTATTTTTATTTTGATATTATCGAAAGAAAAAAGATTCTAAATTTATGTTTTGATGTTTGTGCAGATAATTTTACAGATTTATTTGATAAAAAGTTTTCTTATATATCTGAACAATTTTATTTATATTTAAAATCTAATAAATCTATTGTTTTAAATGGTTTTATATATTTTAGATTAAAAAAATATTTTTCTATGCTTGAAGAAATTGTTGATGAAGCTGTAAATAGTTATATAATAGAAAAAGAATATTTAGAATTTATTTCTCTTTTAAAACTATATATTGGTTCACAACAATGTAAAACTGATTTTCTGCATTTGGTATATTTTAAAGAAAATCCAATTTTATTAGATTCAGATTTAAATCAAATTTCATTAAAAGATAGTTTATTAGATGCAAAATATTTATCTGATATTTCTTTTTCTAATAATGATTATTTACTTAATTCTTTGCTTACTTTATTACCTAAAAAAATATATGTACATTTAGTAGAAAATACTATTGATGAGTTTTTAAATACTTTGATTTTGATTTTCGATAAAAAAATAGATATTTGTACAGATTGTAATATATGCAATTTATATAAAAATATTTCTTTAGATAGTGTTAAACATTCTAAGCTTAATGATCATAACCAAAACAATAGCGGGCTTCTTTAATTTTTCTATTTCTTTATGTATTAGAACAAATCGGAAAGCCTTAAAATTTGTAATAATTTTAGCTTTTCTCTTTGGCTTTCCGTTAATTTGTTCTGCGCCAAATTTATGTAATAAATTTGTGTGCAACGTATTTTATCTATTAGGAAAGTCTGCAATGACTTTCCTAATAGATAAAAAGAAAAGCAATATGTATAAAATACAATTACATATTGCTTTTCTTGATTAAAATTATCTAGTTTTTAAATTAACTTGCAATACTATCTATTGCTTCTGTTAGTCCTGGGAATATTGCATTTCTTAGGTTTTGATCTACAACTATTTTCCATTTTCCATCTTGTTTTTGTACAGTAACTGTTTCTTTTGTTGTTACTTTATCTATATTTTCATTTTTTAGTTGTTCGATTAATATATTTTTTTGATCAGCATCTTCATTATTGAAGAACTTTTGTGTTAATTCTTTAGTTGTGTTTTGCATAATTGTTTTAAAGTTTTTATTTATAATTTCAACTTCTATAGTTGCTATATCTTCTCCTTTTTCAACTTTTTTTATACTAAATTCTAGTTGATCAAAAAATAGTTTTTGTATTTCTTGTTTGTTTTCATTATTTTCAAATGATAATACAGGAATATTTACTAGTTCGTCAAAATCTAGATATTCTTTTGCTCTCTCAAAATTTCCTGTTTGTAAATCTTTTAATCCTTGTTGTAATACTTTAGCAGGTGATGGTAAAGCAACATAAATTAAAGATATTATTGCTAATAATATAATAATAACAGCTAAAATTCTAAGTGCCATTGTCCTTTTGCTTTCTTTTTCTTTTGTTTTAACTTTTGTTGTTGTAGCTTTTTGTTTTGGTGTATTAGTTGTCTTTGCTGTTTCTTTTGATGGTGTTACTTTTTTAAATTCTGCTGTTTTAGTTTCATTTTCTTTTTTTTGTTCTTCCTTTTTAGGTTCTTCTTGTTTTACCTCTTTTATTTTTTCTTGATTTTTTTCATTTTCTGCCATAATAATACCTCCCTTTACCAATTCTGCCATTATTATATATCAATTACTTTATGTTTGCAACATATTTTACTAAATTTTTAAACATTACTCTATAAACTACTATTTATTCCACCTGCTACAATGTCTTTCATATTTTCTATTAAATCATCTATTTCTTTAGGTGTGACAATTAGATTATAATCATTTGGAACTAACGCTTCCTTTATTTCTTCATAATTGTCTTCTTCTTTTATTTTATTTAAGCTGTCATTTGATTTGGCTTCATTTTGAAGTTTTTCTATAAATAAATCTAGACAATCATTAACAAGAACAGCAGTTTCCACAACAGTTGGAATACCTATTGCTATTACTGGAATATTTAATGTTCTTTGACTTATTTCGGCTCTTGTATTTCCAATACCTGCTCCTGGTACTATTCCAGTGTCTGAAATTTGTATTGTACTACTTATCCTTTCTATACTTCTTGATGCTAATGCATCTATTACAATAACTAGTTTTGGATGTATATTATCTACTATTCCTTTTAAAATTTCCACTGTTTCTATTCCTGTTGTTCCTAATACCCCTGGTGATATTGCACTAATTTCTCTTGTTCCCTCTTCTACATATTGTGGTAAATATTTTATTACATGTCTAGTAACTTCTATTTCATTTATTACTTTTGGACCTAAACTATCTGGTGTTACATATATATTTCCTAAACCTACAACTAAAGTAGATCCTTGTTTATCTGTGTGTAAATCTACTATTTTTTTTAATTCATTTGCAAGTACCTCTGATGCCTTTGATATTTCATCTTCTTGAGCTATTTTTAAATTATTTACATCTATTGTAATATAATTTCCCTTTGGCTTTCCTATAGCCTTTTCTCCTTCTTCAGTTGTGATTTTTACTCTTTCTATTTTTAGATTTTCATTTATTTCTTCTTTTTCACTTTCTATTCCTTGTATTTCGTTTTCTATATTATTCGCTTTTTTAAAAATGTCTCTTCTTTCTGATGCTAAATCTGTTCTAAAATTAATCATAAACTCAACTCCTATCTCTTTTTTGTTATAGTAAAATTTTAATTTTCTATAATATTAACAATATTATGCCAAAAAAAAGTCGAGTTTATACTTTTATTTTTGAACAGAGAATTAGTGTTAAAATATTCCTGTGCAATTTCCGTTATCATCAATATCTATATTTTCTGCTGTTGGAACTTTTGGTAAACCTGGCATTGTCATTATTTTTCCTGCTAAAGCTACTATAAATCCTGCTCCTGCCTTTAGTTCTACATTACGAATATTAATTTTATAATCTCCTTCGTCTTGAAGGTTTTTTGGGTCATCTGAAAGTGAATATTGTGTTTTTGCAATACATATTGGCAAATTTTTATATCCTAATTTTTCTATTTTCTCAATGTTTTCTATGGCTTCTTTTGTATATATTACTCCTTTAGAATGATATATTTTTGTTGCCACTTTTTGTATTTTTGTTTTTATATCATCTTCTATTTGATATATGTAATTTACTTCTTTATTTAATATTGCAAAATCACTAACAAATTCTTTGTTTGTTGTTTCTTCAACTATTTTGTTAGCTATATCTATTGCACCTTTTCCTCCTTTTGCCCAACCCTCTACTATACTTATTGGTATATTTCCTTCTTTGAGTTTATTTTGCAAAAATTCTATTTCTTCTATTGTGTCTGTATCATATTTATTAAGTGCTACTATAACTTTTAAACCAAATCTTTCTTTTAAATTTTCTATGTGATTAAATAAATTTTTCAATCCCCTTTCAATTCCTTTTATATTTTCTTTTTGGATTTCTTCCTTTTTTACTCCTCCATGATATTTTAAAGCTTTTATTGTTGCTACTAAAACTACAAGGTCAGGTTTTATTTTCGCTTTTCTACATTTTATATCTAAAAATTTTTCTGCTCCTAAATCTGCTCCAAATCCCGCTTCTGTAATTGTATAATCTGCTAACTTTAATGCTAATTTTGTTGCTATTATACTATTACATCCATGTGCTATATTTGCAAATGGTCCTCCATGTATTATTGCAGGAGTATGTTCTAATGTTTGTACTAAATTTGGTTTTATAGCATCTTTTAATAACACAGCCATTGCTCCTTCGGCTTTTAAATCTCTTGCATATATTGGGTTATCTTTATAATTATATCCTATAACAATATTTCCTAATTTTTGTTTTAAATCTTTCATATTTTCTGCTAAACAAAGTATTGCCATAATCTCTGATGCAACAGATATATTAAAGCCATCTTTTCTTGGCACAATATTTTTTTCCTCAGATAAACCCGTTTCTATAACTCTTAATTGCCTATCATTTAAATCCATACATCTTTTCCATGTAACTTCTTTTATTTTTAATTCATTTCCAAAATATATATGATTATCTATTAAACTTGCTAATAAATTGTTTGCAGATGTTATTGCATGTATATCTCCAGTAAAATGTAAATTTATGTCTTCCATAGGTGCTACTTGCACTCTTCCTCCTCCTGTTGCTCCTCCTTTTATACCAAATACTGGACCAAGTGATGGTTCTCTTAATGCTAATATTGATTTTTTATTTATTTTTCTTAATCCATCTGCAATAGCTATTGATACTGTTGTTTTTCCCTCTCCTAATGGTGTAGGATTTATAGCTGTTACTAATATTAACTTTCCATCTTTTTTATTTTCTAGCCTTTTATATACTTCATTTGATATTTTTCCTTTGTATTTTCCATATTGTTCTATTTCATCTTTTTTTATACCTATATCCTCTGCTATTTCAGTAATTTCTTTTAATTCTGTGTTTCTAGCAATTTCAATATCTGTCATTTTTTTTCCTCCTTTTAAATATATATTTTAAAAGGGTATTATTACACAATAATACCCACAATGAAGCCAATTAATGCCCCAACTAATACTTGGAATGGTGTATGTCCTAATACTTCTACTAATTTTTCAGATACTTGCATTCCAGAAAGTCCTGGTGTTTCAATCAATTTGTTTAATAACTCTGCTTGTTTGCCAGCTGCTCTCCTAACACCTGCTGCGTCATACATTACAACAAATGCCAATACCATAGATAAAGCAAATATAGGAGAATCTACTCCTTCTCCTTTTCCTATTAATGTAGCTAGTCCCACAACAACTGCAGAATGAGAACTTGGCATTCCACCTGCTCCTAAAATTCTTTTAAAATTAAATTTCTTTGTTGTAATTAAATCATAAATTACTTTAAATAGTTGTATAAAAAACCATAATAAAAATGGCACAATTATATATTTATTTTGTATAAAACCTGTAAAATTGTTCATTTGTCTTTACCCCTTATATTTTATTATTCTTCTATTTTTGTTTGTATAAAGTCTTGCTCCTTTAATTCTTCTCCATCTTTTAATAGAATTGTTATTTTCTTTTCAGCATTTTCTAATATTTTATTACAATTTTTTGATAATTCCATTCCTTTTTCAAATTTTTTCATAGAATCTTCTAAAGTTAATTCCCCTTTTTCCAATTCCAAAATTATATTTTCTAATTCTTGTATATTTTCTTCAAAGCTTTGTTCTTTTTTCATTGTTTAATTAACTTCCTTTCAAATTTAAGTTAAAACATAATTATTTATTAATTTATTTATACTTCTTTAGCTTCGCCTGTATCAATGTTAACCTCTATATATCCAATTGTTGTAGCATTTGATATTACAGCAATACGATATATATTTCCTTGTATATCTTCAACTGCAAATAAATAGTTTTCTGCTGTTTCTCCCCATTCTTGTTTTGCTAAATCAATTGCTTTTTCGTCAGGGTTTATACCTCCACTTTGTTCATAGCTTTCTTGTTCTTCTTTTCCTGTTATATTATTATTCGATATGTTTGGATTTGCTGTTTCATTTGAAGCATTTTGAGTTGTTTGATTTTGTATATTGTTTTCTTCTAGAGTATTTGTTGTATTAGTTGTATTTTCAATTTCATTTACTATATTTTCATTTTCTACTTCATTTTGCGTTTCATTTTCTATATTTATTGTACTTGTAATTTCGTTTTGCGATATATATATTATATAAGAAACTAAACATATTATTAAAATAATCAATATCCCTATTAGAACTTTTGTGCTTTTTCTCATAAGACTTTCCTCCTTTGAATCTTTATAAAATTTTAGCTTCTTTTGTACCATCAATCAATTGTAAATTAATGTTTTCTCCTGTTTTTAGGTCTTTAACAGTATTTACAATTTTTCCATCTTTTTGGATAATTGAATATCCTCTTGTTAGTGTTTTTAGCGGACTTAATGTGTCTAATTTTGCTACTAATTTTACGAATTTTTCTTTTTCCTTTTGTTTTTTATTTTGTATGTTAATTTCTAGAGATTTTATGTATTTTTCAATTACTAAGTATTTATCTGATAACATTTTATATGGATCTTTAAATACTTGGCTTGCCATACATTTTTCGTAGCGTAGTTTTTGCATCTCATATTTTTTACTAAGTGATATATGTAATCTATTTTGATAACTTTGTATTTTTTGCTTTAATTCAAATATATTTGGTACTGCTAATTCTGCTGCAGCAGATGGTGTTGGTGCTCTTAAATCTGCTGTAAAATCTGATATTGTAAAATCTGTCTCATGACCTACTGCAGAGATTATTGGTATTTCAGAATTATATATTTCATTTGCTACTATTTCCTCATTAAATGGCCATAAGTCTTCTAATGAACCTCCTCCTCTTGCAAGTATTAAGACATCAGCTAATTTATGCTTATTCATAAATTGTATTCCTTCTGCGATTTTTATTGAGGCATCTTGTCCTTGAACTGGAACAGGAAGTAGTCTAATTCTAACATTTGGATTTCTTCTTGTACTTACATTTATTATATCTTTTATTACAGAACCTGTCTGTGATGTAAGTACACCTATTGTTTGTGGAAAAATAGGTATTTTCTTTTTGTGGTTTGTATCAAAATATCCTTTAGCTTCTAGTTTTTGTTTTAATTCTTCAAATTTTTTGTATAATATACCTACTCCATCTTCTTGCATTGCTTTTACATATATTTGATATATTCCATCTCTTTCAAATACAGAAACTCCACCTAAAACAAAAACTTTCATTCCATCTTTTGGCATAAATTCTAATTTTTGTGCATATGTCTTAAACATTATGCATTTTATAAGTGATTTTTCATCTTTTAGTGTAAAATACATATGTCCAGTATAATGATTTTTAAAATTTGATATTTCTCCTTTTACTAAAATGTTATTTAGAAACTCATCATCTGCTATCTTATCTTTTATGTAACTGTTTAACTCACTTACAGTTATAGCCATATTTTCGTATTTCATAACTTTATCATCTTTCCTTCCAAATACACAAGTTTGTTTTAACATTTTTCTTCATTTTAGTTATCTAAGTTTAACTCTTTTACAACACTTGCTAAAACACCGTTTACAAATAATTTTGATGTATCTTCTCCATATTTTTTGGCTAGTTCTACTGCTTCATTTATTACTACCTTATATGGGATTTCTGTGTATTTTATTTCATATATTGCAAGTTTTAAAATACTTAAATCAATTTTTGATATTCTTTCTATTTTCCAATTTGATTTTAAATTTCTCTCAATTATTTCAAGAATTTCTGTCTTGTTTTTCTCTATTTCAGGAATATATTGTTTTATATATTTTATTGCTTCTTCATCACTTATATTATTTGTTTCTAAAAACATATCTATTTGTTCTTCTTTGTTTTCTGTTTTTTGTATTTCTAAACTGTATATTAGTTTAAATGTATTTTCTCTAATTGTTGTTCTATTCATTTTTTTAACACATTCCTTTCCAAAAGGCACAAATCCTCCATTTTATTGTAATCTTAACTTATTACAGGAATCTACATTTTATCTATCCAACCTTTTAATTTTGTTTTTACATCATCTTTGTTTTGTTGTACATAATTTCCTATAAATGCTCCTAATAATATTACTATAACTCCGATTATAAGGTCATATAATCTTGTTGCTAGAATTACTATCGCTATTATAATTCCTATAATTGCTCCACAATATTTTCCTAAAAATTTCTTAAAATCCTCCATTTTACTAGTTAATGCTAAAATTTATTTAGCATTTCTCCTTTCTTTATTTTTATGTTTACTATATATTATGCATTTTTTTCTTGAGCTTGTGCAACTTTTTTTACAGAAATATTTACTTCTTTTACATCTAAGTCAGCTGCTAATTTTATTTTCTCTTTAATTTTATTTTGTAGATTTACAGATAAATCTTTTATAACAGCATCTGAACTTATGTATAAGTTTGCATATATTTTTACATTATTTTCTTTATCTAATTCAACTCTTGTTGAAATACTTTCTGCTTCTTTAAAGTCTCTTGCAACTGTTTCCACTAGATTTTCAATTGTTTCTTTTGATATCATTAATTTTCCATTTTCATTTTCAAGTAAAACCCCTTGTTTTTCTTTTATTTCTTCTTTAGAAGTTGGGTCAAAGAATATACATCTTATTGATAATAATATAAATACAACACTTACTCCTAGTGTTATTTTTGATGCTGGATCTGTTGTTATACATGTTTTTATTACATTGTTTACTATATCTATATCTATCCAATTAAATACTAATAGACATGCTATTATTGATAATATTAACATTATATTTGAATATATGATTAATGTAATTTTTTCTACTAATTTCATTTTAATTACTTCCTTCCTTTTTATTCTTTTTCTTTTTCCTCTTCTTCGTTTACATTTTCCTGTGGTTCTTCATCTTGATTTACAATATTTGTGTTTACTCCTTGTACATGTACATTTACTTCTTCAACTTTTAGTCCTGTCATTGTTTCTACAGATGTTTTTACTCTGTTTTGTATTTCAAATGCTATATCTGGTATTCTTGTTCCATATTCTACTATTATGTTTACATCAATTTTTACATTTTCATTTTCTTTATCTACTTTTATTCCTTTTGCTAAATTTTTCTTTCCACTTAATACTTCTGTAATTCCTCCTGCAAAACTTCCTGCCATTGATGCTACACCTTGTACTTCAGATACTGCAACACCAGCTATTACTGCTATTACATCATTTGAGATTTGTATACCCTCATTTGTATTTTGTAGTTCTTCTTCATTATTTTGCTCTAGTTCAATGTCTTCTTTTTCTTTGTTTGGATTTGTTATATTTTCTTCCATATTATTCACAATCCTTTCTTATGGTTTAAATCTAATTTTTAGATTTAATTTTTACCTTTATATTTTTTATGGTATTAGTATATCAATTTTTTTTTGTTTTTACAACTATTTTGAGTAAATTTTCTTTTATTTCATATACTAAAATAAGAAAACATATCTTATTTAAAATTAATGTTAGTTTTATTAAAAAATATTTTGTGATTATGAATAGGAGAAAATAAAAGATGAATCAAATTCTTGATAATGTAAGAGATAATATTTTAAATAAAAAAAGAAAACAAATTTTTAAATATATTTTTATTTTTTCGATATTCATTATTGTTATCCTTTGTTCTTTTTTTATGTATGATTTTTATTATAAAAGTGAAAATGAAAAAATTAGTAATTATTTACAATATAATTATTCGACTATAAAATTATATAAAAATCAATCTAGTACTTATTCAAATTTGGAAAATAATAGTTCTTATACAGAAAATATAATTATAGGAGAAATAGAAATTCCTATTTTAAATATCTCATATCCTATTTTTTCTGTATTAACAGATGAAGCTTTAAAAGTTGCTCCTTGCATTTTCTATGGAAAAATGCCACCTGAAAGTGGTAATTTATGTATTGCTGGTCATAATTATAATAATTCTCAGTTTTTTAGTTTGATATATAAACTAAAAGGCGGAGACATAATAAATATTTATGATAGTAATAATCATAAATATTCATATACAGTTTTTACTAATTATGAGGTAAAAACTGATGATCTTTCTCCACTTTTGCCAAAATCTAAAACTTCAGATAAATTTAATGAATTAACACTTATTACATGTAATAATTATAATGATAATCGTATAATTATTAAAGCAAAACTTTAATTTTTAAATGTTTTTCCAAAGCCATGATATGCTTGGATCTATATCTTTTTTTCCTTTAGTCTTTGCTTCTATATCATCAACCCATAAGTATGTAAAAAATGATATAGCAACAAATGCAAAATCTACAACAACACAATTTGATAGTGTTGGAGCTAAACTCATGTATGCTTCTTCTAATGTAAATAGTTGTGCTGCATGTACAACTAGTAATATTAGGCTTGCAAATAAAGGAATTGCTACTATATAACTCTTTTTTAATTCATGTGATAAAAATACTAATAATATTAATATGGCTAATAATAAAAGTAATGTTAATGGGTTTGCTACATTGAATATTATCATGGTTTTCCTCCTTTGTTATTTACCTATATATTATCATTAATTTACTTTTACTTCAAGCATATTAGTTTTAAGTTTTGTTTACATTTTTATTTCATTTATGTTACATGGCTATTTATTTAAGTTTTCTTTCTATTAAATTTACCATTTCTTTTGCTTTTTTAGTAATATATTCTATATCTTCTCCTTCTATCATTACTCTAACTAATGGTTCTGTTCCAGATGGTCTAATTAAGACTCTACCATTTCCTGCAAATTCTTTTTCTAGTTTTATAATTGCATCATTTATTTCTTTATCTTGTCTGTAATCATATTTTTTGTCTATATTCACTTTTGCATTTATTAACACTTGTGGATATACTTTCATTATCTTGTTCATTTCAGAAGCTTTTTTATTTTCTTCTAATATTGCTTGTATTAGCATTATTGAAGTAAGAATTCCATCACCTGTTGGGTTATAGTCTAACATAATAATATGCCCTGATTGTTCTCCTCCAAAGTTATATCCATTTTTAATCATCTCTTCTAGAACATATCTATCTCCCACTTGTGTTTGCACTAATTCCAACTTATTTTTCTCTGCATATTTGTGTAGTCCTAAATTGCTCATTACTGTCGCAACAATTGTGTCTTTGTTTAGTTTTCCTTTTTTCTTAAGATATCTAGAGATAATCGCCATAATTTTGTCCCCATCAATCTCTTCACCATTTTCATCAACAGCTAAGCATCTATCTCCGTCTCCATCATATGCAAATCCAATACTTATGTTGTTTTCTTTAACATATTTTTTTAGCATTTCAATATGTGTTGATCCACATCCATCATTTATATTTATACCATTTGGATTATTGTTTAAAATATGATATTTTATGCCTAAAGCTTTAAAAATCTTTTCTGCTACTTTATATGTAGCTCCATTTGCTGTGTCTAGTGCTACAACAAAATCTTCTTTATTTAAGTTCTCTATATTGCTGTCAAAGTTTTTTCTAAAAAAATAAACGTATTCATCTATTAAATCTTGTCTATATTCGGATATTCCTATTTTGTCATTTACAGCTTTTATTTCATCTATTTTTCCTGTTTCCATAGCTTCTTCTATTTCTTCTTCTAATTTATCAGGGATTTTAGTTCCTTTATTACTAAAAAATTTTATTCCATTAAATTCATATGTGTTATGTGATGCTGATATTACTACACTTGCATCAGCTTTTAATTTTCTAGTTAGATATGCTACAGCTGGTGTTGGTATAATTCCTAATAATTTTACATTTGCTCCATAGCTTAAAAAGCCTGCTACCATTGCACTTTCTATTAAAGTTCCTGAAATACGTGTGTCTCTTCCTATTAATATTGTAGGTGAGTGATTTGAGTGTTTTGATAATACATAAGCTCCTGCTTTTGCTACTCTATATACTAGCTCTGGAGTTAATTCAGTGTTTGCAATTCTTCTAATACCATCTGTTCCAAAATATTTTCTCATTTTTATCATCCTTTCACAAGACATTAACAAGGTTGGAAATTTTCTTTCAACCTTGTTTTTATGTTACAATTCATACAATTATTATTTTTGTAATAACATTTTGGCTTTTTCTATAAATTTTAGTTTTACCTCATATGGATATTCAATATCAATTTTTTTGTTTGCTAAAACAAGTTTAGGATTGTTTGTTGTTAAATTTTCTAATTTTTCATATCCTATTATATCTTCTATCATTTGTAATGCTTCTGGTATTCTTGGATATATGGTATTTTGCCTATGTACATCACTACCTAAAAAATGTATTAAATTATTTTCAAAAAATTTTTCAACTATAAATTTAGCCTTTCTTCCATATTGTCCTAAAATACTTCCATAATTTGCTTGCATTAAACATCCTTTTTGTATTAGGTCATATACAAGTTCAGGCTCTTGTTGTATAAAACTATATCTTTCTGGATGTGCTAATATCGGTATAAGTTTATTTTCTTGAAGTGAGTATACAACATCATACAAATTTAATGGTTCATTATTAAGTGGCATTTCAAATAATACATAACATGTGTTATTAATTGTTGATGCTTTTCCTTGTTCTAATAGGCTCATTATATTTTCTGTTAAATATATTTCATTTGCCAAATATAAATTTGTGTTAATTCCTTTTGGTCTTAAATTTTCAGATATTGCTTTTAGCCATACTTCTCTTTCAGGTGTATCTGTCTCATAGTATCCCTCTATATAGTGTGATGTTAATATTATTCCATCAAATCCCGCTTTTTCTGCTTCACTTATTAAATTAAATGTTTCTTCTATACTTTTAGAACCATCGTCAATATTTGGTAATATATGTGTGTGAAAGTCTATCATTTTTTCTCCCTCTTTTGTTAAGTTATTAGTTTAAATTTTTCTTTTCATTTTCTAAATATGAATTTATTTGTTTTAGTATATCATCTGCATTTTTGGCTGGTCCTGTTGCCTTAGAATTATTTATATTTTTTGGTCTTTCTAAAGTTTCATTTGAGTTTACTTTTTTTATATTTTCATTGTTACTTTTTGGGTTCTTTTCATGTTCTCTTCTAACTGTTTCTGTATTATTTCTTCTAAGATTTTGGCTAATAGTGTCACTTGTTCTAGATTTTAGTTGTCTACGACTGTCCATAGCCATAATTGCTTTTTTGTTTACTTTTTTTGTTGATGTTGATCCATAATAATATTTTTCTCCATATTTTTTAGCTGAAATCGGTACTTTATTTACAACTACTCCAGCTAGTTTTCCTCCAACATTTTGTATGTTTGCAATAACTCTTGCTAAATTATCTTTTTTTGTTTCTTTTACTGCAGATACTATAACTGTAGAATCTACTATTCTTGATAATATAACTGAATCTGTTACTAATTCACATGGTGTTCCATCAATTATAATAATATCACATACTTCTTTTAGTTCTTCTAATAAATGGTTCATTTGTGGTGATATTAATAATTCTGATGGGTTTGGAGGAATATTTCCAGCTGGTATAACTAATAAATTACTTATTGGTGTGGTTTGTATATATTCTGTGATATCTTTTTCTTCTCCTTCTTCTAAGTCTATACCTGATAGATAATTAGAAAGACCTGGTCTTGGAGAGATATCAAATATTGAATATAATCTTCCTTTTCTCATATCTGCATCAATTAGAATGACTTTTTTTCCAGCTTGTGCAAATGTTACTGCTAAGTTAGATGACACATAACTTTTTCCTTCACCTGGAAGTGTAGATGTTATTAATAATGTTTTTAGCTTATTTGTAGTATTCATAAATTGTATATTTGTTCTTAATGTTCTAAAAATCTCAGAAATTGGAGATTTAGGATCTCTTTGTACTATCAATTCTTTTTTCATTATTTTCTACCTCCTTTTTCTGGTAAATTTATTGGTATTGCAGCAAGTACTGGTACTTTGAATACTCTTTCTACATCTTCTTGTGATTTAATTGTTGTATCTAGCATATTTGCTATTAAAACATATAAAACTGCTACTACTAATCCAACAAATATAAATATTACAATATCTCTTGTATGGTTTACATTTGAAGGTGTATTTGTAACTTCTGCTTCATCTACTACATAAACATTGCTAATGTTGTAGTATTCTTTTATTTTATCTGTAAATACTTTTGCTATTTCATTTGCTATTTTAGCAGCATATATTGCATCTTTATTTGTTACTGTAATTTCTATTAATTCTGTGTCTTTTACTGAACTTACATTAACTCCTTGTCTTATTTCTTCTTCATCTGCATTTATTCCTAAGTTTGCTCTCACTGTTCTTATTACATTTTTGCTTTTTACAAGTTCACTATATGTTGAAACAAGTTTTGAGTTCAGTGTAATTTCTGTAGTTGTAATTGTATCTATATCTTGTGTTTGTGTTCCTGTAGTATTTGATACTTTTGCTAATAATAAAGTTGTTGAAGACTGATATTTAGGTGTTACAAAAGCCATAGTATATATAATACCTATTACCATAAATATTGCAACAATTAAAACTATATGCACTTTTTTATTCCAAAATATTGAAATTAATTCTTTTAAATCTAATTCCTCCATCTATTCTTGTTCCTTTCTGTTTTCTGCTCTAATATTTGTAATTATATTTCCTATAATAATCATTAAAATTCCAATTACAAATAGAATTATTCCTGTATTTAATATATTTTCTAATATATTATTTAAAATATTTTTTATAGTATCTGAAACTGCGTTATTTAATACTAAAATATTAGATACTTTTATTTTAGAATCTATAAAAGATCTTACTATTATGTAGAAAAGTCCTGAAGAAGTTAGTGATATTCCTACATGTGCTAAAGTATTTAAAAGATTCTTATAATTACATGCTAAAATTATAAATACACTGACTGCTATACCTATAACAGAAAATTTATTTATTTGTTCTTTATATGTATTTACTTTTCTTACTACATTGTTTATTTGTCCTTCATATTCTGTATGTGACATAGTTTCTTTGTATTGTGCTTCTATTTTGGCTATATATTCTTCTATAGCTTTTTGTTGTGTAGTTGTTAGTTTTATACCACCTAGAGATGTTTCTATATTATTTTTTAGATTTGTTGCAATTTCTTCAGTATTTATTGTGACATTTGTACCATCATATAGGTTGTTAATTATTGTGTTTGTATCTTTTTTTATTTGCTCTGTTGTAACAATATTTTCTATTACACTTTCATCTAAACCTGATTGTCCAATATAATTTTCAAAGCTATTTTGTATTTCTTCTTTTATTTTTTCATAGTAATTTGCTTCGTCTAGTTTCTCTAGCATATATTCTTTATTTAAAATAGTAGAAGAAGCAATATTAAGAATTACAACAGCTATTATACAACATGTGCAAATTACAATTGCTATATATTTTATAATATTTAATATAATTTTCATAGTTAGCTCCTTTCTACTCTTCTAATTCTGCATATACTACATATCTTTGTGTAGCATATCCTATATTATTAAATGGATAGCATGTGTACACCATTAATATTTCCTTCTCATCTTGGATAGGAAGTTTGTCTGTTTCTGTTTCATTAATTAGTTTCATATCATATATCTTGTAATTATATTCTCCATATGTTGTAGTTACTTTTATTTCATTTCCTATTTGTAATTCAGAAAACCTACGAAATACATTTTTAGAATTGTGTCCCATATAAATTATAGAACCACCTTCTCCTGGAAAATAACTACCACTTGAATGTCCTACACCTTTTTTTAATATTTCTAGTGTATCTCCATAATATACTGGCAATTCTATACCTATTTTAGGTATTTCTATTGTTGCATATTGTGTTCCATATTCAGGATAGTTTTGTAATCTTTTAGATGATGTATCTATTGTTGTTGGTTTTTCTTCAAATGTTCTATCTACTTTTATTGCGACTTGATTTACTAATAATATGGCTTCATCTATCTTTTGCCCTAAAGATATTTTTATTCCACCTAAAATAATTATAACAATAAATAAAGCAACTATTAAGTTGATAATAGTTGCCTTTATAAATTTTTTCATTCTTATGCTCCAACTTTAGCAAATCTTTTTTTAGCAACAACTGTTATACCTGCAGCTAGGGCAATTACTGCTATTGAAGAAGCAACTAAAACTGTATTTGTATTTCCTGTGTAAGCTAATTTTCCAGTATTTGATAGAGATGCTGTTTCAATTAGTTTACCTTCTGCATTATATACTTCAACAGTTCCTTTGTTGAATACTAATGTTAATCCAATTGTATTTGCAGCTTCTTGTGCTAATGTTTTAATTTGAGCTTTAGCTTCTGCTGATAATTCTTTGTAGTCTTTAACTCCTTCTGCATCCATAATAGCAATTGCTTCATTTACTTTTGCTATTATTGCTGTAGCTTCTTCATCAGAAACTGGGTTATCAGCTAAATATCTTTCTACTTTTACTTTATCTGCAGATGTCATTCCATATACTGATAATTTTGCATATACGTCATCTGCTAATGTTGCACCTGTAGCAGCTTGAACTCCTGTAAATACTAAAGCTACTAACATTACAAATAAAATTGCGATTGTTAATGTTTTTTTCATATTCCCTCTTCCTTTCCTTTTTGAACTATTGCTATTATACCATTTTTATTTAGCTTTGGCAATAGTTTTTTTATATTTTTTTAACTTTAATAACTATATTAATAATTTGATTATTTTGTTTTTATTGATTTTGATCTTATTGCACTAAATATTCCAATTATTGCCAATATAATAACTGCAATTATTATTGTATTTTCTAAACCAGCCTTTGGCAAAGATGTTACTTTTCTAGCACTTGCTGTAGTGTTTGTGCTTATTGCATTTAGGCTATTTGTTGTTCTCGTTTCATTTTTTGTATTATTATTTTTTGAGTTTTTGTTTGTTGTTTCATTGTTTGCTACTTCATTTTTTGTTGTTTCATTAACTTTATCATTTGATGTTTCATTTTTATTTTCGTCATTTGGTGTTTCTGCTTGTGTTTCTATTGATATTGTTTTTGTGATATTTGATAAATCTTGTGTTAAGGTTCCACTATTTGAAATCCTTGCATTTGTTAATGAGATGTTTATTTGATTAGCACTAATATTATCTTTTAATGTAAATGTTAATTGCATCATTTCTTGATTTGAACCAATATTGTCTGTATTAGCTACAATTGCTCCATTTGTATATGATGCTGACCATCCATTTTTTCCTTCTACCTTTACACTTTCTATAATATTTGCATCAAAACCAAGTGTCGCACTATATGCTACTACTTTATCATAGTCATTATCTCCTAAATTTTGTATATTTCCAACATATATTACAGATGTAAATGTTTTTGTACCTTCGGCTAAATTAGTAGGTGTTGTTAGTGTAACTTCTGCACTTGCTGTACCACTTGTGTCTTCAGTAACTGCATTTACAACTTCTATTTGCATTAATATTAATAGAAAAACTATAATTAATGACATTACCTTTTTCATCTTTTGCTACCTTCTTTCTACATTTTTCTTTTATATTTTAGCATATGTTTTTTTTCTGTGCAATAGTTTTTATATTACATTTTTGTTACATTTTGTATATTTTTACTTCCATGAAAGTTGTTCTAAAATTAATATTCTAATTCTTATATAGTCATCTATTGAAAGCTCTTTTTCATCACAGTTTGCATCTGCAGATAGTTTTTCTATATCATCTAATTTTCTTAGTCCTAAGAGATATTGTCTCATCCTTGTGAAATCATCTACTGTTACTTGTCCATCTCTTGTTATATCTCCTGCTACAATTAGTGTATATTTTATTCCTGATGATGTGGTTAATATGTCACCTGAAGCTATTATGTCTGTTTGTTTTAGCTCAGTTTTTCCATTATTTCTTGTAATTTTGTAATCTTTTATTATACCTATATTTTTATCAAATTCTTCTTTACTTGTGTTGTATTTTATTTGTTTAATTATTTTTCCATCTACTTTGTATTTACTTTCAGGTCTTTCCCTCACTTGGAATTGCATAGTTGTAGCGTTTCCTGCTTTATCTGTAGCAGTCAGCTTATATATTCCTTCCACATTTATTGTTTGACCATTTTTGTAGTTTACTTTTACATTATTTAGGTATAATGTCACTTCTTTTAAATTTGTATCTGTAGCTTTTGGTGCTATCTTTTGGTCTGTGTAATATGTTTGTCCATTTTCCACTCCTGAAATTACAGGCATTGTTTTGTCTATGTTATTTACTGTTGCTGTAATTTCATATTCTGTACTATTTATTATATATTTAAATGTAAATGTTCCATTTTGTGTAAATGTGTAAGTTTTATTTCCATTATTGTTTGTAACTTGTATGTCTATATCTGTATTTATTGTTGCTATTACGTCTTTATTTGTAAATTCTGTTGTTGAATATGTAATAGTTGGTTTGTGTTCTTCTAAATATTTATCTATATATATTTTTGCGAAATCTTTTGCCCATGATTCAAGTAACTCACTATGTATATTTTTGCTTACTATTAATCCAGTTTTTATTGGGTTTTCTTCTTCTAAACTGTTTATATATTCTGCTTTTTCGTTATAATCTTTGCTTAATTGTATTATTTTTTCTGGATATATTATTTCTAGCTTTTCATTGTTTTTTATTAATTTTTCTGTTTCTTCTATTTGTTTTTTGGCTTTTTGTATGTCAACATTGCGTTCTATAGCTGTTACTGTTACTAAATCTTCATATGATTTTCCTATGTCTTCTAGTGTATCTAACATTGAACTTAGTTTTACATATTCTATATTTAGCTTATTTTCTTTTACTGCCTTTATTAATTCTGTTCCTATATTATAGTGTTTTTGCATTTCTTGTATTGCTGTTTCTTGAGATATTTGTGTTTGGTTTACTAAGTTTTGCATATAATTTTTTTGAACATTTATATTTGCTTGTATTGTAGGCACATTTGTTAATTCTGTTTTGTATTTTTCTTCAAATTCTTCATATTTTTCAAGTGCTGTGTTTGATATTGCTTGGTTATAATATGATGTTTGAATATTGTCTAAATATACAGGTGATGATGTTATTGTTAGTGTTCCATTTTGGTTTTGTATTTCTTTTCCATATAAATCTGTTGCTGTGAAGTCTTTATATTCTATGGTTATATTTTTTGTATTGTCTTTTGCCCATGTTATAATTTTTGGTTTTCCGTCTTTATTATATACATGTGTTTCTAATCCTTCTGCTAAATTTATTGTTCCTATATATTCTGATCCATTTGTGTTTTGATAGTAGTTTTTCATTGCATAATATGCTAGTTTTGGAGTGTAGTTGTTATATATCGCTCCAAAGTTTGCTTCTCTTGAACTTGAATTTGATGCCTTGTTCCAAAAATTATATAGTAATTGTAATGTAGCATTATATTTATCCATCATAACTGAATTTTGTACATTTTTTTGTGATTGTACATCTTCTGTTACTCCATTTCCGTCATAAGAAGATATTCCATATTCTGTAATATCATTTTCGATAAATCCTCCAAAGCTGTTCAAAGTATCTTTATATTGGTTTAATATATTATGATATCTTTCACCTTGTTTTTCTGTTATAATCCAATCATATGGGTGATACGAATATCCATACGAGTTTTTATATGCTCCTTTTTCTGTTATCTTAGTAAAGAATGTATCTCCTTTTAATATTCCATCTGAATTATTTGCTGCATTTGACAGTGCTCCTGTAATAAGTTTTACCTTTATATTATTTTCCTTAAATAATTTATTTATTTCTTCTACAGTTCTTGTGTACCAATTTAGATATTCTTCACTGGTATATCCTTCTCCATTGTAATTACTGTTTTTTATATTTGGCTCATTAAACATTTCTATTCCATATATATTTGGAAATCCCTGTGCTACTTTAAGTGCAAAATTTGCTACTTTTTCTACTTCTTCTTCACTATTAATTTTTTGATCTTCTCCTAGTGTATTACCTATACCTGCTAAGTTAAGCAAAATTTTTATTTCATTATCTTCTACTTCTTTAATCCAACTATATCTTGAAAAATCATATACATCATTTCCTTTAATAACAGATGACATTTTCATAGAATCTCTAATAACTTTTACCCCACTGCTAAAAAGAAGTTCCTTATCTTTCTCATATTTTTCCCAATTCAAATCAACATAATGTGTATTAGTTCCTTTTTGTGATAATTCATCTAAGAATTGTTCTTGATATGGCATTACATAATATACTGTTTGTGTTCTTTGATATTTAAAAGTATTATTATTTTCCAATATCATAATATATAAATCATTTTTTCCTTCTAGTGTAAAGTATTCTGAAATATTTATGGTATCTTCTATTTTATCAGTGTTTTTATATTCTATTTTGTTTATTTCTTTATTATTGATATAAAATACAATATTATATGTGGAATTTATATCTAAATTGTTTATATTAAATTTAACATTGTACTCATTGCCTTTTATAAAAACATTTGTATCATTTTCAAAACTAATTTCATTTATTGCTTCATCTATTCCTTCTTCTGCATATAGGCTTGCAAGCTCTATGTTTGTCAATACGATTTGGGTTGATTGATATGCTGTAATAACTGCAAAGATGGTTGCAAATATTATTAAAAATATTGTAAGACGTATTTTTAATTTTTCTTGTTTCTCATAATTTATCTTTTTACGTTTTTTTCCCATATTTACTTTTCCTTTACTTTTTTATATATATAATATACTAATTTATTATTTTTTAATTTTTGTTTTATTTTTCTTTTTTTAAAAACATTTTGTTTAATTCTATGTAGTCCCCCTTTTAAATATAGCTTTTTTAGTTTACAATAATTTCGTGGTTTTTTTGATGGATGTTGTAGTTGTGAATTTCCATTTACTGCCTCTTGTACTGGTCTTTCTTCAAAGTTAAATTCAGCTATTAATTCATCTAATAAATTACTTCCTTTTTCACTAATTGGTAGTACTACAGAAATACCTTCTTTTTTGCTTTTATATATTTCAGCCTCTTTATCTAATCCCCAAAAGTCTCCTATCGTTATATCAGAACATCTCTCTGGTTTTGCATATAAACATTGGTAGCAATTTTCTCTATAGAATAAAGATTCTAAAAAGCCATAATAGTATATAGACTCTTCTTTGCTTATTTGTTTTACAATTTTACTATCTTTATATAATTTTAAGATGAAACCTTCTTTTGATCTAAATGATATTCCATCTATGTTTTCATCTGTTAAATCTTTTATTTCATCTTTTAAATATCGTTGAGGGGGGACTCCATGACATATCAAGTCTACAGTGTATAAATTATCATATTCTTTTCTTAAGAAACTTTTTAATCCAGCAATTTGGCATGGTGTTCCAATAAATAGTACTAGTTTTTTATTTTCTAAATCTTCTTTAGCCATGCTATATGTTTTGTTAATATAGCTGTGTACATATTTAGAACCTTGTAATTTTTCAATCTCTTTTTCATTGTCAATTCTTATAGTTTGAACTAATCCTTTTTCATTATTTTCAAAAGAGGCACCATATACTACTCCATCTTTTTTTATAATATTTTTTGCTAAAATAGTTGCTATGCCTCCAGAAGTAGATTTTTTTATTAATTCACTATTTTTTCCGTACATAGCGAAACATTCTTTTGGATAATAAGTCTTAACTTTATTGATACTTGGGCAAATTTTTTTACATAAATTACATTCTACACATTTTGTTTTGTCTATAACTGGATAAATTGCCCCATTTTCATCTTCTTCCATATGTATACAATTTTTTGGACATATATTTACACAGGCATAACATCCTGTACATTTTTCCTTTTCTACAACCATTACTTTTTCTCCTATAGATATTTTATTTTTTTAAATATGCTCTTACTAATTGTTTTAACATTTTTATTCTTAATACTTTTTTTGCTGTACTTGTAAAGTCACCTTTATACTGTTTTCTAAACTTTTTTCTGAACTCATTTCTTTTTGATGGTCGTCTTAAATGAACACTTCCATTAATTGCTTCTTCTAATTTTCTTTCCTCATAAAATACATTATTTGATGTGCATTTATTAAAAAAGTCATTTCCTTTTTGAGTGTTAACTAATACTAATGATATTCCTTTATGTTTTTCTTCATCATTTATTTTATCATCATTTTGTATTCCCCAAAAATCTCCTATTGTTATATCAGATACTCTATTAGATGTAGCATATTTGCAATCTAAACAACTTTCGCGTTGTAACATTGCTAGTAAAAATGCTGTAGCATATAAGTCTCTGTCTTTTGTTATGCTACATATTAATTCATTTTCATTAAATAATTTAAGTACATAGTTTTCTGAGTCTCTAAAAGAGACATTAGTTGCTTTTCTCTTATATTTTTTCTCTAAATAATTAATATAGTTTGTTAAGTATTGTTGTGATGGGACTCCGTGACACACCAAATCTACTGTTATTAGATTTTCTTTATCTATATTTTTTACTTCTAGATATTTGTTTAGTCCTTGTATTTGGCATGGTGTTCCAATAAATATTATTTTTTTATCTTCTTTTAAAAATCTTCCAACATTTTCATAATTTTTTCCTATATCACTTTGGCAGTATTTTGAACCTTTATATTTTAAAGCTTCTTCTTTATTGTCAGTATATGAGTGTTTTAATATAAGATTTTCATCAAATGATGTTCCGAATACAATATATCCGTTATCAATTGCCTCTTTATAAAGAATTGATGCTACTGCTCCTGATGTGCTTGTTTTTCTATCGTTTTCATCTTTACTCCATGTTGCAAATGCTGTAACTGGTGTATTTTTATTAATAGGGCTATTATTTGGGCATACTTTTCTACATAAATTACAGTGTATGCATTTGCTTTCATCTATTTTTGGCTGTAATTCTCCGTATTTATTGTATTCCATTGTTATGCAATTTTTAGGACATATATTATAACATGCCATACATCCTGTACATTCTTCTTCTTTACATATTTTATTCATATTAAATCACTCGCTTTCTCCGTTCAACCATTTAATATAATTAAAATTTTTTGCATATTGATATAATCTTTTTCCAAATATATTTGCTACATCTGTTATTGTTCCAACACAATGTGGATCACTCCATTTTTTTACAACTCTACAACTTTTGAATTCATCATATTTTTTATGTGTAAAACATACTTTATTCTTATATTTTAGATTATCAAATCTTTTTAAATATTGATATGGTAAGCACCACCTATCAGTCATCATAATAAACAAATTGTCTTTGTTTATTCTTGTCTTTCTTTCATTCCATTTTTGAATAGCCTCTTCAATAGTTTTGTAATGTTTAAAATATAGTGTTATGTTACCCCCCTCGTGCGTATTTTACCTATTGGGTAATTTAGAGGAGATTTTACTGGTTCAATTTCTGAACTTAAATAATCATCTAAGTTTTCTAAAAATTCCACAAAATCTTTTGGTGTAATATATAAATTTATGGTAGGACTTAAAAATCTTTGCCCTAAGTCATTATATATTATTCCACCGATACATGTATTTGATAATATTGTAAATTCTTTATTTTTTATTTTTTTTCTTTCTATTTTATTTCTTATCAATTTTCTATATTTTTTTCCTATTTTTTGCATGCCTAATTTTATAAAGATTTTTTTATATGTTAATGAAATTTTTTTACGCATTTTTCTCATTCCTTTAATAATTTTTCTAATATACTTAATGATTTATTTCTCCATTCTAATATATTTTTTTGAGAAATGTCAAAATTAATTTCTTCCAATAATTTATTTTTGAATTCTTCATATTCTTCTTCATTTTCCTTAAATTCGCATTTTATTAGTCCTGTTTTATTTAGTACATCTACTACTTTTTGTCCTGATGGTATCGAAATAAATTGTTTTTTATTTAGTATTGAGAATATTGTTCCATGAAATGTAGTTGTTATAACATATTTAGCATTTTGTATTAATTTGCAAAATTCTAGTGGTGAACAGTTTATGCATTTATCACAAAATGAATGTTTAAAACATGCTGAAACTATTAACAAATTTTGTTCTTTTGAAAATCTTTTTATATATTCTTTTTGTTTTTCTGTAAAGTTGTATGAATATACTAAAATATAATCTTTATTTATATTAATATCATATTTTTTATCAAATTCTTTTACATCTAGTAAAAATGTTGGGTCACATACCATTTCAGGTTCTATTCCTATTGTCTCTTTTACATTTTTTTGTGTTCTTTCATCTCTTACAAATATTCCATCTAAATTTTTCATTCCCTCTATTAAGTCAGGAAAATCTTTAAAATCTTCTGTTACAGCTTTTCCACAACTTATTGCAAAAGCTACTTTTTTTTCTGTTGGTATATCTATACCATAAAAGCATTTATTCCTAAAAGTCTGGGTTTTTACGTTCCAACATTCGTCACTACCTATTATAACTATATCAAATGTATCTTTTTTTACATCTTTAATTGAAATTTCTTCAAAGTTTTTTCTATCTTCTAAAAATAGATTGTATTTTTTTGTATTAAAACTATATGATTTTAAATAATGTAATAGGTTTTTTCTGCTTGGATAATATATTTTTTTTACTTCTTTTTCTGTTCTAAATTTTATAAATTTAACACTATGTCCCATTTCTTCAATTACTTTTTTGAGTGCATATGCTTGTAGATATGAACCAAAATTATTAGAATCATATACTGTTAATATTCCAACTTTCATTTTTTTACCTCTTTCCAAAGCTTAATACTTTTTGTTTTACTTTTGCTTTTTCTTTTTTATTTAATAAACAAATAAAGCTTACTATATAACCTATAATACCTGCTATTACTGCCCATATTGCTAATTCAAGCCATGAACTAATTGTAATGTTCATGTTTATTATTGCAAATAATACCATTATTAAAGCTGATGTTGCTAAAGCTCTAAATAGTGTTCCATAGAATATTCCTTTCTTAACCTTCAAATTATGTGCTGCATACATTGGTACAAATGTTAATATTCTTATTACTAATATTATTGAACTAACCCCTGCTATTGCATATACACCTAAATTTGTTGTTTGCACTAATATATAAGTTACAATTACACTTATTATTCCTAATGCAAATGTAACAATTACTGGTACTTTTAATTTATTTGTTACTGTATTTATGGCATATAATGTATATATATTACTACTTACTAAATTAGGTAATAATGTTAATATAGATAGTATTTGTATTTCTATTATTTCGTTTGGTGTTTTACTTGGTAGCCATAATGTAAAGAATTCTATTCCAAAAACTATAAAACCTGCTAATGGTACAATCATTATTAATGACATTACTTTTATTGAAAATTTTGTTTCGTTTACTAATTCATCTATTTTATTTTTTGAATACAATATTGTAAATTGTGGTAAAAATACATTACTTATTGTTCCTAGCAGAGTTAAAACTGCTGTTGGGATTGTTTTTGCAATTGATAAAGTTCCCATTGCTGTTGAATCTATAAAAAGATTTGCTATTAATAAATCTAACCCACTTAATAACATTGTACTCAAATTATTTAATGAATTCCATAAACCTGACTTTATTAATTCTATGACTGCTGATATTTTAAAATTTTTTATAGTTACTTTTAATTCAGGTGCTAATTTTCTGGTTAAGTACACATTTGCAATCATTACATATGCCGTATATATTATTGCAGATATGCTTATAAAATATATTTTTGGTTGAAATATACCAAATAATATTAATATAGCTATTATTTTTAATACATTTCCTATTATTTGTTGTATAGATGATAGATATATTTTATTTTTTACAAATGTTGCTATATTAAATACTGTGCTTAATAATGTTATTATGAAATTAATAAATACTAAAGTAAATGTTATTTTAACATCTGTATTTAAGTATTCTGGTATATTTAGTAATTTGTTTAAGTTAAATATCATTAGTACAAGTAATATTAATATTACTATTGACATTATTATATTAGAAATAAAAACAGATGAAAAATATTCATTTGCTTTTTTTTCTTCTCCTCTATGTATTGCAATAGTTATAAATCTACTTGCCATTGAATTTAGTGCTACTGTAACTATTGTAGCATAACTCACGAAGTTATTTGCTAATCCAATAAAACCATATGCTTCATTTCCTAATTTTTCAACTAGAATTGGTGTTAATATAAGGCTTATTCCCATTTGTACAGCTAGTGCTACAATACTTGCTATTAAATTAATTAGTAATCTTTTATTTTTTGATATAGCTTGTTCCATAATTCTCCCATCTTTTTAGTTTATATCTAATGCATTTTTTAAATATTTTATACTTCTTTCTTTTTCTCTTTGTATTTTCTCATTTGATTTTTTAAAATCTATTTCATATGCCTTTTTTAATTTTTCGTCTATATTATTTGTGCTGATATTTCTTTCTTCTAATCCTATTGTTTTTAGTAGTGTAGATCTTCTATAGTCTTTGTCTGCATTTATTGAATAAAATGGTTTGTTTAATATTGCAGAAAATATTGTGCCATGAAATGATGTTGTTAAAACTAGTTTTGCATTATTTAATAAATTAAGAAATTCAATTGGTCCTACTGCATATATTCTTTTAAATCTAGATAGAAGTTCATTTTTACCTGCATATCTTGTAGTAACAACTGGCATATTAGTTTTTCTTGATATTTCTTTAACTAAATTAATATCATCTTTGGCTTGTCCTAAAGAATAATATAATATATATTCTCCATTAACCATTCTTTCTTTTGGAATTATATTTTCCCAGTCCTTTTTATCTAATAGAATTGTTGGATCCATATGTATTTCAGGTTTTCTTCCTGTTAGATTATATATATTGTCATAACTTCCTTGTTCTCTTACAGAAAGACATTTATAGTCATTAATATATTTTTTTATTTTTTCCTTTTCTTCTTCTGAAAAATCAATTGGTTTTGGTCCAAAACTGGCTGCATATGAGATTTTTTTACCTTTTTTTATAAAACCTAAGTAATATGCCCAATCAAAGTCATATGCTCTTAAATTCCATAATTGGTCACTTCCACTAATATAATAATCAAAATCAAAATTTTCTTTTTCTAGTTCCTCAATGGAATTATATTCCTTAGTTACATTTAGTTTGTTATTTATAAAATCTTCAAATTTTTGATTTTTTATTTCATATGCCTTTTTATAGTCTCTCATAATAATGTTTCGTGTTATTTTTGATAATAGATTATTATCTCTATCTATAGAATACATATATTTTTGTCTTTCTGTTCTTAAATTTATTATTTTATATTCACAGTTTTGGTCACAAATTTTTTTTACAGTTTCTTGCAAGGCATATGCCTGAAAGCTTGACCCATAATTATATGGTGAATGAAATGTTACAACTCCTATTTTTTTCATAGCTTAACTTTTTTAATATATTTTTATAAATATATTTTCTCCTTTCACTTATTTATTTTTTGCTAGTTTTTTTATTGTTCTTTTTAATTTGTAATAATTAAAAAGTAAGTTCCTATTTATATATAATAAGTTATATTCAAATTTTGACATTGTACTAAGATTTTGAAATATTTTTTTCTTGTAGTTCTTAAAATTATTTTTTAAAAACAAATATTCATTAAGAAATTCTGTTTTATTATATGTATTTATATCATTAATTAAGCATATATTTTTGTGATAAATAAATATATATTTTATCCTGTCTATATTTAATGTATCTTGTAATTGTGGATATTTTTTTATCATGTATTTATATCTTTCTGTAACAAAATAAAATAAGTCTTTTGTAAGTTTTAAATCAATATTTCCTAGTATGCTGTCTCCTCTTTGTAAGTAATAATATTCTATTTTATCAGTATATACAATTTTATTTGCTTTTTCAAATATTTTATGCATTACTGCTAAATCTTCCATCTTTCTACCTACTGGGAATTCTATATTATTTAGAATTTCTTTTTTATACAGTTTATTCCATGCATAACTTTTTATTTTATTTTCTATTAGTTTTTTTAATCCTTCTAGTTTAGTGTATTCAATAGTGTTTTGTTCATCTTTTACATTATTTTCTATGATTTCATTTTCTTTTACCTCTTTTAGGTTAACTATTGATATGTCTGAATTTGTTTTTATTATATTATTATATAGAACTTGATACATATCTTTTTCTATATAATCATCACTATCTACAAATCCTATATATTTTCCTGTTGCGACTTTAAGTCCTGCATTTCTTGCATCTGAAAGTCCGCCATTTTTTTTGTGAATTATTTTTATTCTGTTATCTTTTTTTGCATATTCTTCACATATTTCAGGACATTTGTCAGGTGAACCATCATCAACTAATATTATTTCTAAATTTTTATATGTTTGGTTTAATACACTATCTATACATTTATATATGTATTTTTCAACTTTGTAAACTGGTATTATAATGCTTATTAAATCTTCCATATTTTAAACTCCTATTTCTAGTATATATGATATATATGGTACAGTTTCTCCATTTCCTAGATAAGCAAATTTTATACACCAATATGCTAATAATACACTAATAGATATTAGTTGTACTGTCCATTTATTAAATCTATCTTGTTTAAATCCTTTTGGAAACATTGGTATATAATTTGCATATGCTGGTATTCCATAGTATAGTGCCATTCTATCAATATGTAATGCAAACATTGCTGATTGTGCTAAAATAAAATCCATTATCATTAATAGTAAAAAACTCTCAATTTTCTTATTTTTGTTATATGCTTTTCTATATACCAAAAATCCACATATTACAAAAAAAGCTCTCATTATTAAATCTAATACACTTATGTCTGAAGCTGTATTTGCAAAGGCACCTAAATAATATGAATATCTTGAAGATAGTATTCCACTACTAATTCCTATTTCTATTATTTTATTTAGATTAGCAATTATCATCGCTGTTCCAAGTATCAATACAAACTCAAACAATCTCTTATGTTTAAATTCTTTTGTTCCAAAAATAACATACATTGGAATCGCCATTAATGCTGAAATATGAAATAATATTGCAATTGCAACTATTATGCTATATTTTATTAGTTTTCTATCTTCAGCATATTTTATACTAAGTACTATAAAAGCAATAGCTACTGCTTGTCTTAATTCATTTATACTTCTATTAAAAAACAATAGATAGATTATAGCCATAAACATGACCATACTTTTTTCTTTTCTATGTTGATATGCACTTATATATATTGGTGTTAATATTAATAATTCTAGTATAAAAAAGAATATATTAATATTAGTTGTAAATCTTGATATAATATAATTAAGTACTAGATAGAAAAAATCTGTTGTACATAATTCTTGATATTGTGCAAAACTATTAGAAGCACAAGCCAAGTTAAAATAATTTTCTCCATATACTTGCACATCTGTACCAACTATAGGTGCTCTAAAACCTGCTAAGCCTGCAGGAAATAGAATAGCTAAGATAGAAAAAATTACACCACTTATTTTTTTCTGCTTTTTAAACATTTCTTGTGCAAGATATGTAAAAAGACATGAAATTGCAAAAACTACTAAATAAATAACCATTTTTCAATTATTATATCTATCGATATTTCTCCTCTCATTTGTATTTTGTTAATATCTTTTTATATAAATTGACATTAATTGCTAATGTTAAAAATTGTATTTTCTTTTTTATTTTGATATCTGATGCTATTATGGTAAATATATTTTTTCTGAAGTATGTTTGTACTTCTTTTATAAAATTTTTTTCATCTTAAAATTATTGGAATTAAATTTTTGAATACTCCATTTACGTGAGAAAATCCTAAACTATTTCTAACAATAATTTCATCTTCCGTAATCCTTCTAATTGCATGATTATCTAATACCCCAATAAAATAAAGAAATATTGTTAATAAATAACAACTCAATGTAGCTATAAAAAACACTTTAAAGAAGTCTCTTATATTGTCTTTAGAAAAAAGCATTGCAATTAATAAAGTAACAACAAAGTCTAAACTTCTTGATATTAATGTAATTACTAAAAATGGCATTAATATCATAAACAATTGTTTATATGTAAACTTTCTTTTTATTATTATAACAATATTCAATAGTATTGCAACAAATAATATTGCTTTTGTTATTGTTTCGCTTTGTAATTCATAAAAAGACAAATATTTGTATAAAATTGCTATGAAAACTACTATAAATCCAATCACATTTCTGTTTTTTTTCATACATCTCACCTTATAATTTTTCTTATATTAATCTTTTGTTTTAAATTGTACAAATAATATGCAATACTATAAGCTTTTTTTCTTAAAAGTCTGTATAATAATTTTTGATTTTGGTTTAAGTCATCATACACTACACTGTCAATAGCTTTTTGACAATAGTCATTTTTTAAAAATTGTTCTAGTTTTGCAATTTTTTCTTTCTTTTTTGATTTATTATATATGTTAAATAGATTTTTTTCAATAGTTGATGATATCATTTCAAAAACAACAATTTGAAGATACCTTTCAAATCTTTTATCCTTTTTATATTTTATAATAAATTCATTAATTGCTTCAAAAATAATTAAAACCTTTTTATTAAAATCAGACTTATATTTTATATTTGATGAATCATTTGTTATTCTATAATAATATAAATATTCATCTATTAAGACGGCCTTGTTTACATTTTGTAGTACATTTAATATAAAAATTCCATCTTCAAATATATCTATTTTTTCATTAAATCTTACATTTTCTAATATAGATGATTTGAATAATTTTCCCCATACTGCTCTTATTGCTCCAGCACTCTTATTGTTTATTTTTTCATCGTATTCTTTATACAAAATATCTAATTGTAATTCTTCCATGTTATCTCTAATATCATATTTTGGTATAATGTGTTTTCTTTTTTCTAATTTTTCCTCTCTAGCATAATAAAAATTGCATTGTACTAAATCTGCATTCTCTTTTTCTATAATGTTTACCATTTTATTTATGTAATCTTTTTCAATCCAATCGTCAGCATCTAAAAACATAATATATTTACCATTAGCAATTTCTAAACCTTTATTTCGAGCCACTGAAACACCTGAATTTTCTTGGTAAAATAGTCTTATGTTTTTGTTTTTCTTAGCATATTCTTTGTATATTTGTGATGAATTATCTTTTGATCCATCATCTACTATTATAACTTCATAATTGTCATATGTTTGATTTAATACAGATTTAATGCACTCGTCTAAATAATTCGCAGAATTATATACTGGTATAATAATACTTACCTTTTCCACTTTAATCTACCTACTTTTTGATTTTATTTTATCTAATAATTTCATTTTATATAATATTGGTTTTAATTTCATTTTAGCATATTCTTTATATGTCATTTTTAGGTATTTATTTCTTAAGTTTTTAAAATCCATTGTACTTGTATCTTTTAAAAATGTATCTCTTTCATTTGGTCTATTAGCAGAATGTAAAATCATTGATGTTCCGCCATTTCCATTGTAGTATTCTGCTTTTTCTTTGTTAATTTCTTTAATTCCTATCTTGTCTTTTAATTCTTCTAATATTTTTTCTGCTTTTGAAGAACATGTTATTACCAATGTTGCACCATCTTTAAATTCTTCTCCTAAATATCCTTCTACATTCCATAAATCTCCTATTTTAAAGTCTCCTACTGTTCCAAAAGATTTAAATCTACAGTCATAACATGATTCCCTTGAACAATATCCTCTCATAAATGCTTTTATCATTTCATCTGATTCATGTCCTCTACTATATTTTTTTCCATTTTCAAATTTAATTGTCATTGTTGAGCTACTATATCCATATGTCTTTTCTCTAAAAGATAACTTTGTTATATTTGATTTATATTTTTTTATTTTACTTTCTCTATATTTTTTATAATATAGTGGAGATGGTACACCATGGCAGATAACTTCTGCACAAATAAGGTTTTCATAGTCTTTCTGTAAAAAAGCTTTTAGTCCATATACCTCACATGGAGTGCCTGAAAATAATACTAATCTGTTTTGTTCTAATATCTCTTTTATTTCTGTAAAAATTTTATCTAACTCGCTTTTTACATATTTTGATCCTCTAAATGCTTGCAGTTTCTCTATTTTATCTGTTCCATAATGAATAACATTAAAATCTTTATCAAATTTTGCCCCATATACCACTCCATTTTTATCAATTATTTTTTCTGCTAGTGCTGAAAAAAATCCTCCTGATGTACTATTTTTCTTTATATCATTATTTTTATTATATGCTCCATAACATTTTATATTTGATGTATCATCTTCTTTATTTTTTAGCATAGGACAAATTTTTGAACATAGATTACATTTTATACATTTATCTTTATTGATTTTTGGATATTTAAATCCTTCTTCATCTATGACCATTTCTATAGCATTTGTTGGACAAACATTATAACATGCTGTACAACCTGAGCAGTCTTTTTTGTTTTTTATATCTATCATATTTCATTCTCCTACTTTATTTTTGAAAGTGCATTATCTAAATATTTTTTTGACTCTTCTCTTATTTTTTGTAAATTTTCCTCTACTTCTTTATAATTAATCTCTTTTTCATATTCATTTTTAGGATCTTCTTTTGAGGTATATAATCTATCTTCTATTCCTAAAATGCCTAATAAAGATGTTAGTCTAGAATTTGTAGAATCTTTTTTATTTTCTGCATATCTACTAAATGTAAAGAATTTTTTATGGTGTAAAACAGAAAATACTGTTCCATGGAATGAATCTGTGCATACATATTCTGCATTTGCTATTAAATTCAAAAATTCTTTTGGTCCTATATCAAATAAGCTTTCTCCAAATGTAAAATCTCCTGGTACAATTTCATCCATATGTGGTAAAGTTATAATTTTATATCCTGTAATTTCTTGTAATTTTTTAGCAAATTCTCTATGTGAGCTATTTGTTCCTAAAAAGTAACAGAAGATATATTTATCTTTAACTATTCTTTCTTTTGGATAAATAGTTTGCCATTGCTCAAGTGTTAATAATAAAGTTGGGTCTACTACAACTGGTACATCTCTTCCTGTTAATTCTTTTATTAATTCTTGTCCTTTTTTCTCACGTACAGATATATATTCAATTCTATTTAAAAACTTTTTCGTTCTTTCTACTTGATTTTTAGGTATTTTAGATACTCCAAAACTTGGTGCATATGCAATTTTTAGTATATTATCAGGTACAAATTCTAATGTGTAATAATGGCTTCCAAAATTCATTGGGTTCCATACCTGATCACTTCCTAGTAAAAATGCATTATAATTTTTAGTTGCTTTTTTTAATTTTTCATATCCTGTGTAAGTATCAGATAATCTAAAGTTTTCCTGTACAAACTCTTTAAATTTCTTATTTCTCATTTCTAGATATTTTCCAAAAGTATCATAATGTTTTTTTGCATATTGTCCTTTTTTTATTGTTGCCATTTTAGCTTTTAATAGTGGTTTATTAAATACCCTTAATATCTGAGATATACTGTTTTTCTTTTCATAATGTATACATTCATTTGGTATATTTTTATCATCTAAATATTTTTGTGTAGCAAATGCTTGTAAAGCACTTCCATAATTTATTATATGATATCCTGTTACAATTCCTATTTTATCCATCTATAGTCTCTCCTTTATTTATTGATAAATATAAATTTTTTAATTCTATGGCAATTTGTTTTACATCAAAACCTTTTTTTCTTATTTCTTCATCTTGGCTTTTTCTATTTTCATCTATATTTAATTTTAAAATTTCTTCTACCCAAGGTTCTATGTCTTTTATTGACAAAAATTTGACTAAATCTGTTATTTTAGCTTCTCTTGTAATAGTATCTGAAAATAGACATTTCAATCCATTTGTTTGAGCCTCTATACCTACTACAGGATTTCCTTCAAATAGTGATGGCAAAACAAAAACATCCATCGCACTTAAACATTTTTCAGGAAAGTCTGTAACTCCAAAAAAACATACATTTTCTTTAATATGTAAATCTTCAGATAATTGTTCAAGTTCTGATTTTTTTTCTCCTTCTCCAATTAGAACTAACTTTGTTTCTTTATTTTTATTATTAATTTCTTTAAATATCCTTAATAAAAATTCTTGGTTTTTTTGTTCAGACATCCTTCCAATAGTACCTATCACTAGTTTATTTTCTGCATTAAATTTTTTTCTGTATTCATTTCTGTCTTCTAAGTTAAATTTAAATTTATCTGTTTTTATTCCATTTTTAATTATTTTTATTTTTCCACTTTCGATGTTTTTCTTAGAATACATAAATTTTGCTGCAACATCTGAACATGCTAGGTAGTAATCTCCATATTTTTCAAACATTTTTTTGCATATTTTATGTCCTAATAATTTTATTGCTTTATTACCATTTGCTATATCAGAATTATGACTATGAAATATTATATGTTTTACTCCTGCTTTTTTAGCTAAAAATCCATAAATCATTCCTACTGCATTTGATAAATTAATATGAATTATGTCTATATCTAGTTTTTTTACTTTTTTATAAAATGCTGAAAAATTGAAAATTGTTCTTTTTATTGGAGAATTATATTTTTTCTCTAATGTGATATATTTATTTCCACCTAGTTTTTTTATTTCTTCATCATAAGAATTGTTGCCATCTTGAGATACTAAAACATCGATATTTATATTTTTCATATCAATGTTTCTATATATATTCATAATAAATGATTCAATTCCACCACTTAACCATTTATCACAATAAAATACGATTTTCGTTTTCTTTTCCATCTTCTGCTCCTAATTATTTTGAATATAAATTTATATATTGTTTAATACTATTGTCACTGTTAAATATTTTTATAATATCTTTTTGTGCTAAATCAGTTATATTATCATCTAATTTTTTATTTATGTTTTCTATCTTTTCTACAAATTCATCTAAATTATTTGCAATATATCCATTTTTACTATCTTTAATAACATCTCTGTTTCCAATAACATTGCTAACTACACATATTTTTTTCATGTACATAGCTTCTAGTAGTGAGATAGGTAGTCCTTCCCATAAAGATGTTAAAATAAATATATCATTATCATTTAAAATTTGCAACACTTCTTTTCTTTCTTTCCATCCAGTCACAGTAATATTTTTTGCAGTTAATTTATTTTTTAAGTCTCCTTCTCCAATCCATGTAAATTTAATGTTAGGCAATTTTTCTGCTATTCCATTAAATAATTCAGGATTTTTTTGGTATCCTATTCTACCACTTGTGCAAACTTTCAAATTTTTATAATCTATTTCTTTTGGCTCTAGTCCTTGTGTTTCTTCTTTCAATTTTTCTATGTTTATTCCATTATTAATACATATAGAATTTTTTGATAGTTTTTTTGCTTCTTCATACTCACCTTGTGAGCATCCTACAATAGTACATTTTCTAAATGTTAATACTTTTTCTATTGCTTTATATACAAATCTTTTTAGCTTTGAATCATCTTGCTTCAAAAAAGAAAAGCCATGTGGATTGTATATTAGCTTTCTATTCTTAGCATTTACAGCAAGTCTTCCCACTGCTCCTGCTTTTGATGAGTGCATATGTACAATATCTGGCTTTAATTCTTTAACTATTTTTTTTATTTCTTTTGTAGCCTTTATATCTTTTTTAGGATTTATACTTCTAGTAAAATTTTCAACTCTAATGAATTTTACTCTTTCACTAAAATAATCTCTAAAATTACTAATTGTTTCATCCCTTAATCCATATGCTATTGTTATGTCAAATTCTTTATCTGTCGCATTTACTAAGTCTACTAGAAATGTAAAAACACCACTACCAAAAGATTCTACTATATGTAATATCTTCTTTTTTTGATTTTCCACTTTTTATATTGCTCCTTCTTTTTTTATAACAGATATAAAAGTTTTAAATATAATTTTTATATCTAATTTCCATGAAATATTATCTATATAATATAATTCCATAGTCATTCTTTGTGGATATGTAGTTGTGCTTCTTCCATTTGCAGCCCAATATCCTGTAAGTCCTGGTGTGACACTTAAAAATTTTTCCTTATTATTTCCGTATTTTTCAACTTCGTCTTTTATTACTGGACGTGGTCCTACAATAGCTAAATCTCCTTTTAAGATATTTATTAGTTGTGGTAATTCGTCTAAACTAGTTTTTCTAAGAAATTTACCTATTTTTGTAATTCTAGGATCATTTTCTAATTTAAAATTTTCTTGAAATTCTTTCATTTGTTCTGGTGTAAAACTTTTTATTAGTTCTTCTGCATTTGAAACCATTGTTCTGAATTTGTAAATTCCAATTGTCTTTCCGTTTTTTCCGATTCTTTTATGTACAAAAAAAACTGGTCCTTTTGAATCTAATTTAATTAAGATTGATATAATTAAAAAAAATGGTGATAGTAATATTAAAGCTAAACCTGAGCAAATTATATCAAAAAACCTTTTTATATACTTATAGGCATTATACTCTCCTAAAAGTTCTTTTATTCCTTTGTTAGGTAAAACTGCAACTTGATTAACTTGCACATTCTCTATGCTTCTGACCTCCACAGAAATCCCCCCTATAATTTATATATCAAATAAAAAGTACAATTTTTCCCTCATTTTTTAGTCTTTACAAATTATATCATATTTCAACATAAAAAGCTATACTTTTTTTAAAATTTGTTATAATTTTATGTAAATTCTTTTCGTTATCGGTTAGTTTGCTTCTATTTTTTAGTTTTTCCAAACTTATGGTAAATTATTCCAACAATTCCACTTCCTGCCAAACTTCCTAATCCATCTATAAATACATCTCTAATCATCGGGCTTCTTCCATCTGAAAACATTTGGTGAAACTCATCTGATATGGCATATATTATGCATGTTAATAAGGCAATTAGGAGTTGTTTTCTTATATTATTATTAAAAGTTAATAAAAAGGCCATAACATTTATTCCTAATAATGCATAAATAGAAAAATGAGCTATTTTTCTAATAAAAAATGTCATATTGTCAATTATTTCATCTTTTTTATCTTCACTTAGATTTTTAGTATTTGGAAGTATTTCAATTATAGCTTTTATAACTCCATCACTTGTTTTACTTGATTCTGTACTGTTTTGGCTAGAAAACATAAATATTATAACTGCAATAATAATTGATAATATTCCAAAAATAGTTCTAAAAATATATTTTTTTCTTTTTTCCATTTTTAGTATTCCTCTCTACATTACTAGCTTAGGTTAAAAAAATTTAATTTTTTGTAAGGAAAACAAGTTTGAAATTAGGGAATTTTATTTTTTGTATGTCCCATAAATCTTAAATATAGTTTGATGACGTCAAAATTGTAATTATTTTTTAACCTTTACTATTTCAAAAAAAATTGAGATGTTAATTAATACACCTCTATTTATAATCAATTTGAAGCCCATCTAATCATTCTGATGTCATTATATTTTTTCAATACTTCTTTATATTTTTGATATTCTTCTTCCCATAGTTCGTTTGGTACATTATCAAATGCTTTAAAAATTTTTTCTGCTTCTGCTAAATATATAACTTGTTCTTGTGGTGACATATTTTCGTATTGACGTGCAAATCTATATAATTTATCTAACATTTGGTTTGCTTCTATAAAGCTCCAAAAATCTTTTACTTTCATTCCGGCAAGCTTTATTTGCATGACAGCAAAAGCAACTAATGCAAAAATTATAAAAATTAATATGTATATCATAAGCAATAAGCCTGTCATTTTTTACACCTCTTAATATTTTTTCTTTTAGTATCTTATTTTTTTTGCCATTTAAAGTATTCTTCTTTTATTTTATCTGCAACTTGGTTTGGTGTTAAATTTGTTGTATCTATCACCAAATCATAATTTGACATGTCATCTTTTCTTACTCCATATACTTCCCAATATCTTTCATTTTCCATGTTATATCTATTTATCATGTCTTGTTTTTGTTCTTCTATTGTTTTAAAATTTTCTGTTGATTTACGTTCATTATCATAAAATGCTCTTTTAGCTGCAACATCTATATCTACTTTTAAATAAACTTTAAAAGATTCAGGTACTGCATACCATCCTAGTCTTGCATCAATTATAAAGTTATCATGTGTTTTTGCATATTCTGTTGCACTATTTTCTATTTGCTTGTCTATTTCAGGATAATCTTTTACATATATATTAAATTCTGTAATTGACATTCCCTTTTCTTTTGCTAATTTTCTTGCATATTCTCCATTTCTATATACTCCATATTTTAATTCTTCCATTAAAATTTTAGATACAGTTCCTTTTCCTGATGCTAAATCTCCTGTTAGAGAAATTATATTTTTTTTCTCGGTCACTTAATACATCTCCTTTTACATTTCTTGGTTCTTATTTTCTGTGTTTTCTTCTTTATTTTCTATTATTTCTACTTTTCCTTCTGCAATTTCGTCTGCTGCAAGTGTTACGACAGAGGCTTCTTTTTTATCTGTTAGTGGTTCTTGCCCACTTGCTAGTTGTCTAGCTCTTTTAGAAGTTGCTATTACCAATGCATAACGATTTTCTGCTTTTTCTAATAATTCATTTACTGTTGGTTTTACCATCATTTTTAATTACCTACCTTTATATTTATTTTTTATTTTCTTCTATAGCAGTCGTATCTTGTATAGAAGTTATTTGTGTTATATCTTTGTCTAGCCTTCCTGCAACAGTTTCAGGCTGTACTGCAGAAAGTATAATATGACCTGAGTCCATTATTAGTACTGCTCTAGTCCTTCTTCCATATGTTGCATCTACTGCTGTTTTATTATCTTTTGCTTCTTGTATCATTCTCTTTATTGGGGCTGATTCAGGACTTACAATTGCAACAATTCTTTCTGCTGAAACTATATTTCCAAAACCTATATTTACTAATTGCATTTTTCTAATCATCCCTTTCCTAAAGTTCAAATTGGTTGCTACATTTAAACTTTGTTTTCTATTCTACATTTTGTATTTGCTCCCTTATATCTTCCAATTCAGTCTTTATATCTACAACTGCATTTGTTATATCTAAGCTATTTGATTTAGCACCTATTGTATTTGTTTCTCTATTCATTTCTTGTACTATAAAGTCTAATTTTTTTCCTATTGTTTCTTCTCCTTTTATCATTTCTTTAAATTGTTCAATGTGGCTTTTTAGTCTTGTTATTTCCTCTTCTATTGAAGATTTATCTGCATATATTACAACTTCTTGTGCTAATCTATTTTTATCAATTTCTTCTGTTTTTAAAATTTCTTCTATCCTCTTTTCTAATTTTACTACATATTCTTCAATAAGTCTAGTGGATATTATAGATATTTGTATAATTTTTTCGTTTATATTTCGTATTCTATTTTCTATATCTTTTGCTATTTCGCTTCCTTCAAATGTCCTCATTTGAATTAGTTGCTCTATTGCTTTGTTTGTAACCTCTATTATATCTTGTTTTATAGTTTCGTCATCTTCTTCTATTGTTATGTTTAAAACATCTGGAAGTTTTGCTATATCTATTACTTGTATATCTGATTTAATGTTATTTTCTTCTGCTAATTCTTTTAACTGTGATATATATATTTGTGCTACTTCTTTATTTAGTATTATTTTTTTTGTTTCTTGATTATTATCTTGTAATGATACAAAAACTTCTATTTTTCCTCTATGTATTTTAGAAGATATTTGTTTTTTTATAATGTCTTCTAAATATGTTAGCTGTTTTGGCATTTTAATTGTTATGTCTAAATATCTGTGGTTTACACTTTTTAACTCTATTTGGTATTCTCTATTATTTTTTATTAATTTACTTTTTCCAAATCCTGTCATGCTTTTAATCATTTTTTATTTCCTCTTTTTCTTCTTTTTTATTTTTATTGGCTGTTGTTCTTTTTTTAGTTGATTTAGATGTTTCTTTTTTTACTGTTATGTTGTTTTCATTTTCTTCTGCTTTTTTTGTTTTTGTTGATTTCTTTTTTGTTGTAGTTGGTTCTTTGGTTGTTGTTTTTTTACTTGTCTTAGTCTTATTTTTTTCTTTCTCTTTTTCAGTGTTTGTATCTTCTTTTGGCTTATTTGTTTTTCTTTTTGGTGTTGTTTTCTTTTCTGATATTTTCTCTATATCTTGATTTTTTGTGCTTTCTTGAGTAATTTTATTTTCTTCTTTTTGTGTATCCTCATCTATTTTCTTTTTTCGTGTTTTTGTAACCTTAGGCTTTATTTCTTTTTCTATATTTTTTGTTTTGTTATTTTTTCCTTTTGGTTGTTTATTATATTTTGTATTTGTTTGTTTTTTATCTGTTTTTGTTTCTTGTTTACTTTTTTCCTCTATTTTTTTACTATCATTAATTTCAGTTTTTTCTCTTTTTACCGCTTCTTTTTTTATTGGTTCTACTTTTTTTACAATTTCTTTTATGTCGCTTAATCCATCCCATAATTTCTTTTGATCTCTTACATATATTATAATTGATTTCAGTGTATAATATATTGCAAAAATGTAAGAAGATGCTGATAAATATATTTGAAAGTCTAAATCATATTTTTTAACAATGTACTGTATTGATAGAGAATGTGCTGATAATACCAAAAGTTCTATTGCTGTTAAGATTTTACTTGTATTCTCTTTTTTATATACTCTTTCCAAAATAAAAATCGCAAGCATCATAAATATTCCTGCAAAAACCTGAATATCTTTTTTTAGTCTATCTATTGGCATTTTTGTATATGCATAGTTAATTACAAAAAAATATACTATTACAAAAATTGCAAATAATATATTGTAAAATATATTTTTTATTGTATTTTCTGATATTGTATTTTTATGTTTATTTTTTATAAATATATTTTTAGTTTCTGTTTGTTTTATTATTTCATTATTTTTTTGTATTTTATCTTCAACTTTTTCCATATTATACCTCATTTCTTAATGAAAAATTTAATGTTTAAATTCCTTTATGTAATAAGTATTCATATTAGCATATTTTGTATAACTCATAATATAATTTTTCGAGGTTTACTTTTTATTATTGTTCAAATTCATACATGATTGAACTTAATACATTTAGTGCAACTGTTTCTGTTCTAAGTATTCTTTTTCCTAATGTAATTACTTTAGCTCCATTTTCTTGTAGCACATCTACTTCCTTTTTATCTAATCCTCCTTCTGGTCCTATAACAACTGCTAACTTTATATTACTTTTAAGCTGTAGTTTCTTTAATTCTGCTTTTAGTGTATTTTTTTCCTCTAGTTCATATGCTACCATTACTATATCATATTTTGGTATCATTTCGCAAATCTTTTTTATATTTATACAATTATTTATTTGTGGAATTATATTTCTTCCACTTTGTTTTGATGCTACCTCTGATATTTTATTCCATCTTTCTATTTTTTTATTTTCATCTTTTAATTTTGTTACACATCTTATCATATTTACTGGGTATATTTCATATACTCCTAATTCTACAGTTTTTTGTATAATCAGTTCCATTTTGTCACTTTTAGGCAGTCCTTGAAATATTGTTACTTTTATACTTGGTTCTGTATTCTTTTTTTCATATTTTTCTATTTCACATATAATTTCTGTATCTGATATTTTTTCTATTTTTGCTATGCAGTCTGTTTGAATTTCTTTTATACATATGTTTATTTTGTCTCCTGCTTTTTTTCTTAGTACGTTTTTTATATGATTTACATCTGTTCCTTGTATCTTAATTTTTGAGTCATGTTGTTGGTTTTGTGATATAAAAAATTTAGGCATATTAGACTATTTCCTTTCTTGTTCTCTTATTTTTAAGTTGTATATCTCATTTTATCATGTTATTATATAATAATCTCACATAAAAATTATTTGATTTTTGGTTCTCTATTGCTTATTTTACTAAAAATAGCAATATTATTTTTTTCTAAACATTTTTTTAATTTTCCATTTAATTTATATATTATTAAAATAGCTATACATGAAAATAATAAAACTAATATAGAAATTATTAATATATGTATAAATTCATAGCGTATTTGCTCTGCATTTTTAGATATAATTTTGGCATATATTGTTATAACTATTCTTTTTAATGGATCATGTATTGCCATTATATATAATGAATTTTTTCCTATCCATTTTAGTGTCCCTATATTTAATTTGTTTGAAATCATATATACCATAAAAAATCCAAGTAATGCAGTTAGATAAAACAATATATAATTATTATATTTTAAATTCATCATGTTTGCACCTTGCTCTATTGCTGAAAGTATAGCGACGGTTATTATAATTAATATTACTATCATAATATAATAAAATCTGTTTTGTGGTAATTTTTTATTTATATTATTTAATTTGTTTTTCAATAGAAATCCTATGTAATAAAATACTATAGAAGTGAATACTATATCTATGCAAAATGGTAATCTAATTGATGTTATTCTTGGTATAATAAATCCTATTATAGAGCTTGTAAACATAATATATTTCATGTATTTATAATTTACTTTAGTAATAAGTAAATTGAATATTATTTCTGTAAAGAATAGACATGGTAGGAACCATAATACAACATTAAAGATATATCCATTGTTTTCTGCAAAAGCTAAAAATATATTTATAAATGCCTTAAATGCTGAAATATTTTGTTCCCTAAAATTTCTTTCTATAATAAACCAGTACATAAAGCTTAAAATCGAAAATATAAAATATGGTATTAATATTGATTTAAATTTTCTTTTTGTGTAGTTTTCTTTTTTCTTATATAAAAAACCTGATATTATAAAAAATAGTGGCATATGAAATGAATATATAAAATAATTAATAGTAGTGTTATTAGATACATGTCCTATTATTACTAAAAAAATTGTAATTCCCTTTGCTATATCTATCCATTCTATTCTTTTAATTGCTTGCTCCATTTTTGTTATTTCCCCTTCCATAAGTCTATCTATATCTTTTTTGTTATTCTATTTACTTTTTAAGATTACCATATTTTTATTATTTTTTCAATATGTATTATGTTTTTAATTTCTGCTTTTTGTTATATTTGTTGCAATTAACAGCTATTTTATATAAAATGTGCTATGTGTTAGAACAAATCGGAAAGCCTTATAATTTGCAATAATTTTAACTTTTTTCTTTGGCTTTCCGTTAATTTGTTCTGCGCCAAATTTATGTAATAAATTTGTGTGCAA
>CALXJY010000010.1 GCA_944388755.1 uncultured Clostridia bacterium
ATCCTCCGTATTTTTACAGAGGATATTTTAGCATATTATCATCTCTTTGTCAACTAACTTGACAAAGAACCAATTTATTATACGATTTTATATAGTCCTTTAATAGTTTGTCCAACCTAGAAGAATAATCTTCATGTAACTTTTTGACTCTTACTAATCAATATTTTTTCAATTTAAGTTTCGGTTTTTTGTAAAAAAATTTTTTATGTTTGTTTATTTAATGTTCTCCTCTGAAAAATACTATATCTAAATCTAAAAAGTATAATTAGTAATCCTATCATAAGACTTGGTATATACACAATTTTATTATTTGCAAGATATGGTGTAATACGATAAGAATCATCATTACTATAATAATAAACTTTTACATTATCTCCAATTTCTACATTTGATATAATTGCATAATCTTCATAATCTTTTCCTTGAACATTAAAACTAATAACAGGCCAAGGTTCATTTTGACCTATTCTAGTAAAATTAATAACTGTTCCTATTGTTTCTTTTTTATCCCAATTATAACTTATTTCATTATATAAAGATACAATTCCTATAATAATAAATATTAAAGCTATAATAAGCAAAAACGGATTTGCATATTTTTTTCCTTGTCGTTTTTGTTCTCTTTCAAATGTTACTATCTTAGTCAACATTGTAATAAATAGCATAATATAATAAATAGTATTTGCACCTAAACTAAGTAAAGTTTCGCCAAAATATGTTAAACCAGCCATAAATCCATATCCAGGCAAACTATTATAATAGTTTTCTACAATTTTAGAAATTATAATAAAAATAATTTCTATTACAAATGTCATAATCCAATATTTATTATTTTTCTTTTTTATAGACTTTACTAATAAAATAATTTGAAATGCAAAACCTAATAAATACAATATTAACAAAATTGTTTCCATATTTCTCATCCTCTTTTTGTTTTGATTTTATCATATACTGTCAATAAAATAAAGCATTTCAATTATATTAACTGAAATACTCTACTTATTTCTATTGTATTACTAATTGCAATTTAACCACAGGATTCTTCTCTGCTAAGAAAACCTTTTTAATTTCAATACTTTCTGGAATTATAGGCGATTTATTCTTACCGTTCTGGAATGTTACTTCGGTGTGTACTGTACTTTTACTTATTCCAAATTTTTTTGCCGTACCTCTTACTGTGTCTTTTGAATCTATTATATAATGTGCTAAATTTGTAGCACGTTCCTCTATTGATACATTTTTCATATTGTTCTATCTCCTTTTTGAGAAATACTTTTGTTTAATTCTATTCTAAAAAATTAGATGTTAGAACTTATTTATTTTTACTTCATATTTTATATACTGCTTTCAGTTCCATTATTAATTTTTATTTTTTTATAGCTTTTTTTGTAGAACAAATCGGAAAGCCTTATAATTTGCAATAATTTAGCTTTTCTCTTTGGCTTTCCGTTAATTTGTTCTGCGCCAAATTTATGTAATAAATTTGTGTGCAACGTGTATTCTCTATTAGAAAAGTCAGCATGACTTTCCTAATAGAGAACAAATCGGAAAGCCTTATAATTTGCAATAATTTAACTTTTCTCTTTGGCTTTCCGTTAATTTGTTCTGCGCCAAATTTATGTAATAAATTTGTGTATAACGTTGTTCCAGCTATTCACTTCTTAATGCTAATACAGGATCTTCTTTTGCTGCTCTTCTAGAAGGAATAATGCCTCCTATTAAAGTTAAAATTACACTTAAAATAATCAATATAATTCCTACTACTGGTGGTAATGATGCTTTAACATTTACCCCATTTGATAATACAGAAATTATTTTATTTGTAGGAATTATTAATAATATAGTAATACCTACCCCAATTATTCCTGCAAGTAAACCAATAATAATAGTTTCTGCATTAAATACTTGTGCAACATTGTGTTTAGAGGCTCCCATTGCTCTTAATATTCCTATTTCTTTTTTTCGTTCTAATACACTTATATATGTAATAACACCTATCATAATAGAAGAAACAACTAATGATATTGCTACAAATGCAATTAATACATAGCTAATTGTATTTACTATAGTTGTTACTGAACTCATTAATGTTCCTACCATGTCGGAAAATGAAATTATCTTGTCTTCTTCACCTTTTTCCTGCATTTGATTATTATAATTGTTTAATAAATTAGTAATTTCTTTATTTCCTTCAAAATCTTTTGGATAAATATCAATTCCACTTGGTTCGTCAAAATTAGCATAATTTAGATTTTTTAAGTTACTCTCATATGTAACACTTTCTTTAGACATAAGTGAATTAAACAGTTCTGAAAGCTCCTGTTCATTCATTTTTATTTTAAATGCTCCTATAAATGCATTTTCATCTATGCTAATTGCATTTGTTATTGATTTACTCAAATTTTTTATGCTTGATTCCATTTGCTTTTGTAGTGTTTTACTAATTGTTCCAATAACATTTTTCATATATTTTTCCATTATGGAAGATATTTGTTTATCTAGTTTTTGAGAACTTACTATTTCTGATATATTGTTTGTAATTATATTTTTTGCTTCTTCTGAATCAAGATACTCTTTAAGATATTTATCTATATCCTCTACACTTATTAATTCATTATCATTTACATATTTTTCATATCCATCTAAAATTTCTGTCATAATTTCTTGTAATTGTTCTTGTTTAATTGTTAAACTACCATTTTCTTTAATAATTTCTTTAATTTTATTATTTATTAATTCATTAACTTCTTTTGATTGTAAATATTCGGATAATTGCTCTCCTATTTGATTTATGTTTGCATTTGGTTTATTTTGTATATATTCTTCATATCCATTCAAAAAATCAGTTATTATTTTTTGTATATCATCACTTGACAGAGAAAATTTAATATTACTTAAAATATCGTTTATATCAAGAGTTGGTAATGAATTTTGTGTTAATACATTATTTAAGTTTCCTAAATCAACATTTATCTTTGATTGATCTATCTTAAAAGCCGATTTTATTGCATTTGTATCTACATCAATTAAAGAATTCATATCAAAAGAATTTTCTTCTTTAGTATCATCAAACCTTTTTCCTGTAAATACATTAATTTCCGGATTTTCTAATTGTTCTTTTACTATTCTACTATTTTTTGCATTTTCAATTACATGTTCTGTTAGTGAGGTTGGATAACAAATTCCACTTTGTAACATAGTACTTGTTGCTTCTTCTTTTGGTTTAACAATACCAACAATTTTTAAATCTTCACCATTAGCTACTATATTTTTCATATATTCTACATTTTCAGTTTTGTCTCTCCAAACTTTATATTCTTCATCATATTCATAGCAGTCACTACTATTAATTAATTTAAAAGTAATTCCTAATATGTCTTCATAAGAATATGTTCCTAAATTATTTGGCACATTTATCTCTTTCCCATTTGCAAATTGTGTAACTAAGTTTTGCAACTCGCTATAATCTCTTAATCCTAATGTATATAATAGGAAATCACTAATATTTCCTTGTGATGTCAATACTAAAACACATTCATTATAATTTGTAGGCCATTTTCCTGCTTTTATATCATATTGATTTTCATATAAACTTGTATCTTTTGGCATTTGAAAAAATACATCTGTACTCATCATACTAGACATCATGCTATTTGCTGATGCCTCTGACCCCATTCCTAGGCTTGAAAAAGTAGTATCTGGATTTATTTGCCTTAAATTTTCTACATTTGAACTATATATTATTGGTGTAACTTCATAGGTATATTCTATATTTTTTGCATATTCATATATAGGACAATCTTCACTTTCTAAATATTGCTTTAAAGATTTTAAGTCATTAGATCCTATTTTTGAAAACATATTTGTTATTCTTTCACTAACATTAATATCTCCATTTTCTTCGTTGTTTCCGTCAGTAGTATTTGGTTCCATGAGTAATGAACTTATATCAACTCCTGAACTTTGTATTTGTAGCGGGTATTCTGATAGGGTTTCTTCTTCTACTGAACTGATATATGTATTTACCCCATTTGATAATGACAATATTAGTGCTATTCCAATAATACCAATTGAGCCAGCAAAAGATGTTAAAATTGTTCTTCCTTTTTTTGTTCTTAAATTATTAAAACTAAGTGATAGTGAAGTTAAAAATGACATTGTTGTTTTTCCTAGTTTTTTATGTACTGGTTTTTTTTGTTTATCTTCTTCTATTATATAAGGATTTGTATCTGATAGTATTTTTCCATCCTTAATATTTACTATACGGGTTGCATAATCTTTGGCTAGTTCTGGATTATGTGTTACCATTACTACTAGGCGGTCTTTTGCAACTTCTTTTAATAGCTCCATAACCTGTATGCTTGTGTCACTGTCTAATGCTCCTGTAGGTTCATCAGCAAGTACTATATCTGGATTATTTACTAACGCTCTTGCAATTGCTACTCTCTGCATTTGACCTCCTGATAGCTGGTTTGGTTTTTTATGAATTTGATTTTTTAATCCTACCTGTTCAAGAGCTTTTATTGCTTTTTGCTTACGTTTATTCTTTGAAATTCCTGAAATTGTTAATGCTAATTCAACATTTGCTAAAATTGTTTGATGTGGTATTAAATTATAACTTTGGAATACAAATCCAATTGTATGGTTACGGTATGAATCCCAATCTCTATCTTTATATTTTTTGGTGGAAATTCCGTTTATTATCAGATCCCCTTTATCGTATCTATCTAGTCCTCCAATAATATTTAAGAGTGTTGTTTTCCCTGAGCCACTTGGTCCAAGAATTGCAACAAATTCATTGTCTCTTAAATTTAAACTGACATCATCTAAGGCCTTTTGTATTAATTCCCCTGTTTTATATTCTTTATGAATGTTTTTTATTTGTAACATATATAATCTCCTAATTTTTATAACAATATCTAACTTATTTAATTTTAATATTTCTCAATCTTAATGCATTTAAAATAACTGTTATACTACTAAACATCATTGCAATACTTGCAATCATTGGATTTATAGAAATGCCAAAACTAGTAAATAGTCCCATTGCTATTGGAATCATTAAACAATTGTAGAAAAATGCCCAAAATAAATTTTGTTTTATATTTTTAACTGTTTTTTTACTTATGTTTATAAGGTTTATAATACTTCTTAAATCATTTTTTGTTAAAATCACATCAGAAGAGTCTATTGCAATATCTGTACCACTGTTTACACTAACTCCTATATTTGCAGTTGCTAAAGCTGGGCTATCATTTATTCCATCTCCACACATCATCACATATCTATTTTGTTCTTTTAACTCTTTTACTACTTCTGTTTTTTCTGTTGGTAATACATTTGAATATATTTTAGTTATTCCTATTTCTTTGGCTATTTTTTCGGCCGTTTTTTTGTTATCTCCTGTTAGCATAATTGTTTCTATATTATTTTTATTTAGTTCTTTTATAACTTCTTTTGCATTTTCTCTTATAACATCATTTACTCCAATTAGGGCAAGTACTTTGCTTGTATCTGCTACATATACAATACTGTTTCCTTTTTTAGTAAGTTCTTCTTCTTCACTACTATATATATTTTTAATATTAAATTTTTGAAGTATTTTTGAATTTCCAAGTATTAGTTTTTGATTATTTACTTTTCCTATAATTCCTAGTCCTGTTATGTTTTCAAATTCTTTTACTTCCAATTTTTCAATTTTATTTTCTTCTAAATAATTTTCAAATGCTTTTCCTATTGGATGTGTACCTTTACTTTCGATACTCCCTGCTAATTGTAATAATTCTTGTTCTTTAATATCACTATAGTTTTTTATTTCTGCAATTTTTAATTTTCCATATGTTAAAGTTCCTGTTTTATCAAATACAATAGTATCTATTTTTTGTGCATTTTCAAGTATCTCATTTTTTTTAACTAATATACCATTACTTGCACATATTCCTTCTGATACTACCATTGCAAGTGGTGTTGCCAGTCCTAAACTACATGGACATGCAACCACTAATATTGTAACAAATCTTATTAAACTATAAGAAAATTCATAACCCATTATTAAATAAATAATAAATGTTAAGATTGATATTATTATTACTGTTGGTACAAAATATCCTGAAACTTTATCTGCAATTTTAGCAATTGGTGCTTTTGTGTTACTTGCTTCTATAACTGCTCTTACAATTTCTGATATTGTAGATTCCTTTCCAATTTTTTCTGCCTTATATTCTATATATCCATCATAATTTATACTTCCTGCTATTACTTTATCTCCTTTTGTTTTGTTTGCAGGTTTGCTTTCTCCTGTTATAAATGATTCATCAAAATGTGCCACTCCTTCTATTATTTCGCCATCAACTGCAATTTTTTCTCCTGGCTTGCATATAACTATGTCTCCTTTATGAATTTCATCTAATGTAACTGTTTTTTCTTCTCCATCTACTTTGATTATGGCTTGATTTGGTGTTATTTTTACTAATTTTTGGATTGCATCTTTTGTTTTGTCTTTACTAATTCCTTCTAAATATCTACCTAATTTTATAAAATATATAACAATAGCTGTAGATTCAAAATACAAATTATGTATATTTTCTGTATGACCTTTTATAATCATAATCATACTATATATACTATATAGAAAACTGCTTAGTACTCCAATTCCAACTAATGTATCCATGTTAGGAGTTTTATGAATCAAATTTTTATATCCATTTTTTAGTATGTCAAAACCATAAATTATAAATATTATAGCAAATATAAATAAACATATTGTGTAATTTATTGGATTTGTATTTACATCTATAATATCAAAAATTGGCAAATTAATCATATGACCCATGGATATATACATTAATATAATTGCTAATATTGTAAAAATAATAAAGTGATTTTTTTCTTTTTTGCCTCTGCTTTCTATGTTTATCTCTTTAAATTCTCCTAAGCTTTTAAATCCGGCTTGTTTTACAAAATCATCTAATTTAGTTCTTTCCACTATATTTTCATCATAGATAATTGTAGCATTTGCCATAACTAAATTGACATTTGCTTCAATTATCCCATTTTGCTTATTTAAATATTTTTCTAATCCATTTGAACAGGCTGAACAAGTCATTCCATCTATTGATAAAACTATTTTTTTCATTATTCATCTCATTCCTTTACAACTTCAAATCCAATATCATCAATCTTTTCTTCTATATTTTCTTTTTTTACTGTTTCGTTTGATAATACTCTAACTGTTCCTTCTCTATGATTAGCTTCTACACTTTCTACTCCATTTATTGTTGATACAGCATTTTTTATTCTATTTTCACATCCTTCACACATCATGCCTTTTACTTTAATATTTATTTCTTTCATTTTTAATCAATCCTTTCTTTTTACTCTTAATACTCTTAGGGCATTTATAATAGCAATCACAGAAACTCCTACGTCTGCAAAGACTGCCTCCCACATAGTAGATAATCCAATCGCACTTAATATTAAAACAAGTATTTTTATGAAAATTGCAAATATTATATTTTCTTTTACGATTTTCATAGTTCTTCTTGATAAGCGTATTGCATCTACTATTTTTGATGGTTCATCTGTCATTAATACAATATCTGCTGATTCTATTGAACTGTCAGATCCTAAGCCTCCCATTGCGATGCCAATATCAGAAATAGCTAAAACAGGTGCATCATTTATTCCATCTCCTACAAATGCGAGTTTACCTTTTGAAGTTTTTTCTTTTAGTAATTCCTGTACTTTTTCTACTTTACCATTTGGTAGCAATTCTGTATAAACTTTATCTATTCCTAATTGTTTTGCTACACTTTCTCCGACATTTTTTCTATCTCCTGTTAACATTACTGTATGTTTTACATTGTTTTTCTTTAAATTTTGGATTGTTTTAATTGAATCATCTTTTATTTTATCTGCTATTAAGATATATCCAGAATATTTTTTATTTATTGCTACATATAAGATTGTGCCTATATCATTACATTTTGTATAATTGATTTGTTTTTCTTTCATTAATTTTTCATTTCCAACTAATACATCTTTTTCTTCAATTTTTGCTTCAATTCCAAGTCCTGGTAATTCTTGTGTATTTATAATTTGTTTTTCATCAATTTCTTTATTATACGCTTTTTTTACAGATAATGAAATAGGATGATTTGAGTAGTTTTCTGCATAAGCAGTTAATTTTAATAATTCTTCTTTAGTAATCCCTATTGATTCAACTTTTTGTACTTCAAAAACTCCTTTTGTTAATGTACCAGTTTTGTCAAATACAACAATCTCTGTATTAGCTAATTGTTCTAAATAGTTGCTTCCTTTTATTAATATACCTATTTTAGAGGCTCCTCCTATTCCACCAAAAAAGCTTAATGGTATTGATATTACTAATGCACATGGGCATGATACTACAAGAAATGATAATGCTCTATATATCCAATCTGAAAATGTTGTATCTTTTATAATAATTGGTGGTACTATTGCAAGAACTACTGCAATTATTACTACTATTGGTGTATAGTATTTTGCAAATTTTGTAATAAAGTTTTCTGATTTTGATTTTTTACTACTTGCATTTTCTACTAAATCTAATATTTTACTTACTGTTGATTCTCCATATTTTTTTGTTACTTCTATTTTTATAACACCTGTTAAGTTTATTGTTCCACTTAAAATTTCTTCTCCTTCTGCTACATCTTTTGGTAATGATTCTCCTGTTAATGCTTTTGTATCAAGACTTGATTTTCCTTCTAATATAATTCCGTCTAATGGAACTTTTTCTCCTGGTTTTACTACTATTGTTTCTCCAATTTTTACTTCTTCTGGTGCAATTTTTTCTATTTTTCCATTTCTTTGTGCATTTGCATAATCTGGTCTTATATCCATCAAGCTTGAGATGGATTTTCTTGATTTATCTACTGCATAACTTTGGAATAATTCTCCTACTTGGTAAAATAACATAACTGCAACCGCTTCTGGAAATTCCCCTATTGTAAATGCTCCAATCGTTGCAACAGTCATTAAGAAGTTTTCATCAAAAACCTTTCCTCTAAAAATATTTCTTATTGCTTTTTTTATAATTTCTATTCCAACAATAATGTATGATATAACAAATATTGTATTATTAATTAATTCATTGTTAAAGTTTATTATAATAGCTATTAAAAATAAAATCAAGGCTATTATGATTTTTATTAAATCTTTCTTCATTTTTGTACCCTCCTATTTTTAATTGAGTAGTTGTTCAACTCTACTTTTAGTATATGTGAATAACTATTCAACTGTCAATACTTTTTTACAAAAAACACAAAATTTTGTATAGATCTATTATATAGATTGAAATCGAGAAATACAACTGAAGCTATAGATTTGCTCTTTAAAATCATTGAAGGAGTTTATTAAACTCATGGCAAATCCCCACAGCCATTGACTGTGGGGATTTAAATGTTATTCATTAATATATTGTATAAATCCCGCCTCTATAATTCCTTGAATCTTTCCACTAGTATATTCCTGACTTAATCTGTATACACGTATTCCGTAATATTCTCCACCTGTCTCTGCTACTAATACTACCTTTCCAAGATCAAATATGTCTATGATCTTCGTATATGCAATTTCTGCTGACATTTCAAATTTTTGCTTAACAGTTTCATTATCTAATTTTGCATTTATAATCGCTATAGTATCATTTTTAGTTTCAACTGTATAAGTAGCATCTGTCACCATATCTATACCGCAATCTATGTTTCCTATATTTACAATTTCGTTATTTATTAATTGATATATATTTACTACATAAGATTCTCCAGCTGTATCAGAAACTAATAAAACTTTACCTATAGTTGGAATTTCTATTGTTTCTGCTTTATCAACTAAACCATTCATTTCGACTTCTTTAGATATTGTTTTTCCGTTTTTAGTAGCTTTTATAATTGCATGTGATTCATTTCTGCTATTAACTGCATATGCTACCATGCTATTATTTGTTACTTTCTCTTCTAACAAATTTTTTTCTGTTTCTTCACTAACTTCTGTTTCTTTACCATCTTTACTAATTTCTAATTCTTCATCAATCTCTGTTTCATGATTTTCGTCTTCTTTATTATGATAGTATTCTGCTTCATCATATTCTACTCCATAAAATACTTTATAATATATTTTATATTCATCTGTTATAATTGAATTTTTTGGATCATATATTAATACATCTTTATTTTCTGCTTCTATTTTATTCGTATTTAAATCTATTTTATATTCCATTATATTTTTTATACTTTCATCTGTGTCTGATCTTTCATAAGCTTTTATATCTATCTGATTTATTTCTTCATTTTGTTCAATAGCAATATATTCAATTATTTCGTATGTTGCATGCTCAAATTCGTCTCTTTCAAATTCAAATTCTCCTGGCTCAGACTCTTCAACAGTTCCATCTTCATATGTTATTTTTCTCTCTGTTTCTGTACTATATGCTGAAATATTATTTTCATTTTGATTAAATGCTAGATAATCTATTGTTCCTACATAATCATCATCTAATGAATATGTTAAATCATCTAAATCTACATCTTTATACACTGTTTTTAATTTTACAATATTTTGTAATGGTGTAATATATATTTTTTCTATACTTTTTTCCATCTTTTTATATTTTAATGTTGTATTTGTCTCTGGAGTTATAATTTTTGTGTCATTTGATGCTCTTTCTTTAGATAATTTTACATTAAAACTACCATCTATTTCAATCCAATCTTCTCCTATTCCTAAAGCTACATCATTTAATGTAATCTCAAATTCTTTTTTATCTCCAATATGTTGTTCAGTTAAAAAATACATTTGATATACTAAATATTCTGTGTCTGATAATCTTTCCATAGATTGAGCTGTAGATCCTCTTACCCACATTTCTTCTCCATCTATGATAAGATTATAGTTTGATCCATTTAATCTTGTCTCTTGATGTCCATCAGTATAATATACAGGATCATTAAATGATAAGCAATTTAAATTTACTATAAAATCACTATCATCTTCTTTGTGTTTTTCTATCACTTTTTCACTTATATTTACTCTAAATTGCAATATTGTAAATCCTTCATCACAAACTGTTGATTCTAACGTAACTTTTGCTTCATCATTTTCTAAAATTTGATTTTCAATTGGTTCTACATAATCAACATAATCATCTGAAAATTTTATTCCCATCCATTCTAATACTGGAACTCCGTTTATTGTTCCTCCTAATGCCGCATATGCAACTCCACTTCCAAGTAATACTGCTAGAGTTGATATTATTATAATTATTGTTCTTTTTACTTTCATAAGCATCCCTTCTTTCTTATATTTTACTTCACTTTCTTTTTCTAGGTTTGCTATAAGTTTTTTCTTAAACTCTTGACTTACTTCTATTTTAGATATTGTTTCATAATATTTATTACTCATCATCTTCACCTCCCTCTAGAAATTCCTTAAATTGCTTTCTAGCTCTTGTGAGATTAGAACTTACTGTGTTTTCATTCATTTTTAGTATTTTTGCAATTTCATTTATTTTATATCCTTCGTAATAATATAAATAAATTATATTTCTGTATATAGGTTTTAACTCTGATAGTTTATTTAAAACTCCTCGTTCTTCAGTTTCAAAACAAAAATCTAGTTCATTTTCTTCTAATTTTTTTACCTTCCTATACCAGCTACTTTTATTACAATCTTTACAAGTATTAATTGTAACTCTTATAATCCATGCTTTGATATATTCAGAGTTATCTCCTAGTTTGTCTATATTTTTTATGAGTTTTATAAAAACTTCTTGGACTATGTCCTCACTATCAGATTTATTAAAACAATTCTGATATGCCAATCTCATAATCATATTTGAATATGTATCTACAATTTTTTCTATTTTTTCAACTTTCATTTTTTCCCCTTTCACTTATAATACGATTTAACTTTCTTTTTTCGTGCAAAATTTTATGTATAAGAACAAATTGGAAAGCTTTAAAAATTGCAATAACTTTAACTTTCTTCTTTGGCTTTCCGTTAATTTGTTCTGCGCCAAATTTATGTAATAAATTTGTGTGCAATGTGTTTTATCTATTAGAAAAGTCAGTATGACTTTCCTAATAGATGAAAAAACAGCAAAGAAATTCTAATAATAGAACTTTATTTGCTGTTTAATTATTAATATTTTTTTTTACTTATCCTTTGTTCCACTCTTATCATTATCTATTAATATTTTACTTATTATATTTTTATCTAATAAATTGTATAAATAAAAAATGTATTCTGTTTTTTCCTTATGTGTAATTAATCTATATACTATTTCTACAAAATTCTATGTATTTAATGTATTTTTATTTTAGTTATTATTTTATCAGTTTTTTTATTATCTGTTTCTAATATTAGTATAATTAGTATGCAAAATGATATATACCAAAAGAAACATGTCCTTTCTCCTGATGCATATATTGTTGGTGAAAATGCCATTACAAGTCTACTAGCTATTCCTGATATGTATGTAATAAGTGATATATAAAGCATATTTTTATTTTGATTTATTTTCTTAAATATTATATATAAACATACTCCAATTAATACTAAGATTGAAATATATATTCCTAGTTTGAATATTAAGTATAAAGTTGATTCTTGCATAAATGTAGTTTTTTCATATTCTATTAGTATTCTATATACTTCTTTATATATAATTGTAAGTATTAATGGAGATAGTCCAATTAATCTTAAAAATGTATTTTTATTTTTTTGCCATATTGTATAAGAAATTAGTATTAGTAATGCAAAAAATAATATTCTACCACTTTGTACTACATAGTCCATCATTGATGTGACTCCATTTTCTACTTTAGTTAATAGTGATAAATTTGAAAAACCTGGATACCATCTTTGTTCTTCTTGTATGTTTCTAGATATATTTCCTGGGCATGTAATTACTAATATTAAGCTTAATATTATAATTCCATATAGTATAATTGTTATTGGTTTGGTATTTTTGTGTTTTATTAAATATGCTAAAACACAAGTATATACTATAAATAGTATTCCTGCCATTTGTTCTTGATTACATGCATATATTATTGCTAATATATATAGTATATTTTGTATTTTAGAAATTTTTTCTTGTTTTATTATTTTTTTCAGAGGTATTATTGCATATAAACCTGTTGCTGCTACCCATAAATAGTTATTTATAGTTGCCATCCAGCCTGTTTCTCTTAAAAGTGTTATAATGGTTAATAGGCATATGCATAAGATAGTATTTAAATTTCTTTTATTTTTTTCTATAAATAATTCTGATATAGAATACACTAGTAAGTAACACATTCCAATACTTGCTATTTTCCATATAAACATTGGTAAATAATTAGCAAATATTATTAATATTCCTTCTATTATTATTCGCGAAGTCCATTCTTGATATCTTAATATTATACAATTTAAAAAATTTGTATTATTACACATTGATGAAAAAGTTATGTCATCTCCATGTTTTTGCATTAATACATGTATTAATGCAAGTATTATTGTAAATACAATTAAAGGGAATTTATCTGATTTATATATTTTCTTTCCTACCTCTTTTATTTTCACAGTTTTTTCCATTTTAACCAACTTTCATTTGATATTATTTTTTTTCACTAATTGCAATCTGATTGCTTGAATTTGTTATTTATCTATTTTTTTTCCATATTTTTTGATATCTTGTATTTATTTGTTTTCTATAATTATTTTTAACCTTAATAGTAACCTTTTATTATATTTAAATATTTAATATCTTACCTATTATTTCTTTATCTAATGAATCGCAAAAATCTATAGCATCTTGTTTTGTTCCAACAATACATCCATAATGAATTGGTACTGCAATTTTAGGTTTTATTTCATTTACTAATTTTGAAGCTTCTTTAGAAGTCATTGTATATGTACCTCCTACTGGTACAAATGCTATGTCACATTTAACTTTTTTGTTTTCTTCTGTTATGTCTGTGTCTCCTGCGATAAAATATTTAGTATCATTAATTTCTAATATATATCCTACCCATTTATTTTGTTTTGAATGAAATTGCTTATTTATGTTATACGCTGGTATTGTCTCAAATTTTATTCCTTTAGCCTCATATTTTTTGTTTGGCTCTACTAAAATAACTTCTTCTTTTGTAAAGTTATTTAGTGCTATTTTTTCTGATAAGTCTTGTGGTGCAACAATTATTGTGCCTTCTTTTCTTATCTTATTAATATCTTCTTCTGAGTAATGGTCATAATGATCATGTGTTATAAAAATTATGTCTGCATCATTATATTTTTTATCTATTTTGAATGGATCTATATAGATTGTCTTTCCTTTCTTAAATTTAATACTACTATGACATAAAACCTCTATATTTTCTAGCATTGTTTTTCCTCCTTTATACTTCTTTTTTATTTATATATACTTTGTCCATATATTCATCAGGATATTTTTTATCAATAAAACTTTCTAGTTTATTATCAGGCGGTATGTTTTTTCTTCTTTCATTTTGTCTAATTCCTGCCATACATGATATTGTAACATCAAATATCATAAATGCTAATAATATACATGTAATGATTTTTACTCCTTTATTTAGTATAAGTTCATCTAATTTCTGTATATATGGTAAAATGGCTTTTAAGTATACAACTCCTAAAATGCCCCAAAAAATGCAATATAATACACATGTCCTTCCATTAATATTTAATATCATATGTGAATAATCCCATGAAATTGTGCCAAAGATTATTTCTTGTAAAAATGAAAAAATGTATTCTATTATTCCTCCCATAATCATTCCTACTAAAAATACTTTTTTTGTTTCTTTTACATATGATGTTAATATGTAGTATGCAACTGCTCCTGCTCCGTATACTTGTATAAATGGTCCATATAACAGTCCTTTTCTAATCATTAGTACCTTATGTGTAATTAATCCATATACTATTTCTACAAAAAAGCCAATAATACTTCCTATAAAAAATATTAAGAATGTTTTTAGTATAAAATTAATTGTCTTTTTTATTTTATTTTTTGTTTCTTCTTTTAAAATGTGTCTTTTTTCTGTTGTTTTAACTATTTCTTCTGTGTTCCTTTGGTTCATATATTTCTCCTTCTTAAATCTTATGTTTTATTATATACTATGTTTATTAAAAGTTAAAGTGCTTTTTTTATTTTATATTAATTTCTGTTATGGCAATTGTTATAGTTTAGTTGCATAATGTTAATATTTATATTCTTAGAGTACTTATATGATATTTTTCAATATGTAAATTTTTCTAAACTTTTATACATTACTATTTTTTGTTTTGTAATTTTGTGTTCTTTTAAAACTATGATCCATATGTATAAAATTATTATAGTAATCGCTATGTTATTATTTAACATGGTTATTATACACCCTATTACTGATATAATTATTGTATTTATTATTGATAATATATCTATATATTTAATTGTTTTTTTCCTTCCAAATTTTATATTTAAAAATTCTTTTATTATTCTTCCTCCATCTAATGGATATATTGGAATTAAATTAAATATTAATATTGCTAAATTTGCATATATTATATTTAATTGTTTTATCATATTTAATGGTAATTTTAATACAATTGCAATAATTAGTATATTTGTTAGTGGTCCTGCTATTGCAACAATTAGCTTTTTTATATTTAGCATATTGCCTTTTCCTATTTTTTTATTTATATCTTTTATATCTGTTTTAAATGCTATTGATACACCTGTTACTATTATTTCTATTTTTTTTGGTTTCATTTTTAATAGAATTCCTGCTATTAGATGTCCAAATTCATGTATTAGTGCAAATATCATCATTAGTACATATATTTGTATTTGATTTGTAAAAAAATATATTATTGCTATTAAAAAAATTTTTAAATCTATTTTTAATCTCATAACTCTCTCTTTCTATAATTCTAATATTTTTTGTGGATCTATAATTCTTTCTTGATATCTTATTTCAAAATGTAGATGAGGTCCTGTTGAGTTTCCTGTTGATCCAACTTCTGCTATTTCTTGTCCTTGTTTTATTTTGTCTCCTTGTTTTACATATAAGTTATTGCAATGTGCATATATTATACTTACTTCTCCTATTTGTATTTTTAGATGTTTCCCATAATCTCCTTCTTCTGATGCTAATACTACTTCTCCATCTGTTGCTGATTTTATTTTTGTTCCTAAATTTGTTGCTATGTCTGTTCCTGTGTGATTTTTTGGAACTGACCCTGTTGCTGTGTCTCTATAACCAAATATAGATGTTATTGTTCCTTCTACTGGTTTTATAAATGTTGTTGTGTTTTTTATGTTCTTTATATCTTGTTCTTCTTGAGTTTCTTCTTTTGCATCTTCTCCCTGTTCTTCTTGCTCTTCTACTGCTCCTCCTATAGCTTTTTCACTATCTATTTGTGGTTCTTGTTCTTTATTTTCTTCTTGTGTTTCATTTGTTTTTTCTTTCTGTTGTAAATTATTATTAAATGTTATTATACCGTTTTTAATATTTTCATATATTTCAACAAAATTAGTATCATATGACAATATTTCTTTTGTTTTATTTATAAATTGTTCTGAAAATATTGTTTGACTATTTTGGATCATATATATAATCCCGTATATTAATAAACATATTATTATTTGTATTATCATTTTTTTTAACAATTTTATATCTTTTTTTTGGGTGTTTATTTGGTTGTTTTTGTCTCTGCTTAGTTCTATATTTTGACCTTTTCTTCTCATATATATTTCTTCGGCTCGTCTAATTTTTTCTTCTACAGACATTGTTTTTTCCATATAAAAAAACACCTCTTTCTTTTGATTAATCTTTTTAATCATATTCAGAAATTGGTGGTTTTATTCTTATCTTATCAACAATATTAAGAATTCTGTGGCAGATATAAGTGATGTTATATATAACCATTTTTTTAATGTATTATATTTTCTTTTTTGTTTTTTATTTTGTGCTTCTTTTCTTTTGTTATTTTCTATTTTTGATATATATTGATTTATTATCATTTCAGCTTCTTTTATAATATAGTTTTCTTTGCTATTGTTTTTATTAGGTAATTCTTTTTTAGTTTTATCTTGTTCTATCTGATTTTGTATTTCTAATTCTTTTACTTTTATATTTTTCTTTAATACTATTATTGCCTCTTCTATTATATTTGATGGAACACTTTTTAATACCACCATATTTTTTAGTTTACTTGTTTCCATTTGCTACCTCCTATAGAAATAGAATATATTATTTAAATTATTTCCATTATTTTCTATTATATACATTAAAAAAGATAATTAATTTTATTTAATTATCTTTTGGGGTGTTATTATTATTTTAAAATTTGTGTCTTTTTGATATTTTTTTACTATATTTTCTGAAAAACTTGCTAAATAGTTTGGTATACATATTGTTGTATAGTTTTGCTGTTTTAGTTCTTCTATTTTGCTATCTATTTGATTTGGATTATCTATTTCAAATATATCCATTCCTAACCCTTTTGGTATTTTATACATGTCTTTATCTTTCTTTTGTTTTACAAATGATATTTTCATAACCTCACCATTTTTATTATGTTCTTCTTGTTTATTTTTATACTTACATTTTTATTATTTTTTCCCATGGAAGGTCAGGCTTTCCGAAATGTCCATAATTTGTTGTTTTTCTGTATATTGGTCTTTGTAACTCTAAATAATTTATTATGCCTCTTGGTGTTAAATCAAATTTTTTGTTTATTTTTTCTATGATTTCTTCTTCAGGTATTGTATTTGTTCCAAATGTATTTATATATATAGAAATTGGTTTTGCTACTCCTATTGCATATGATAATTGTATCTCACATCTTTTTGCTAATTTGTTTGCTACTATGTTTTTTGCTATATGTCTTGCCATATATGAGGCTGATCTGTCTACTTTTGTTGGATCTTTTCCTGAAAATGCTCCTCCTCCATGTCTACTATATCCTCCATATGTATCTACTATTATTTTTCTACCAGTTAAACCACTGTCTCCCATTGGTCCTCCTATTACAAACCTTCCTGTTGGATTTATGTAGTATTTTGTTTGAGCATCTAGTAGTTCTTTTGGTATTACTTTATCTATTACTTTTTCATGTATGTCTTTTCTCAGGCTTTGTAAGTCTATTTTTTCATTGTGTTGTGTAGATACAACTATTGTATGTATTCTTTTTGGTTTTTCATTTTCATATTCTACTGTTACTTGAGTCTTTCCATCTGGTCTTAAATAATTTAATATTTGCTCTTTTCTTACTGTTGTTAGCCTTTTAGCTAGCTTATGTGCTATAGATATTGGTAGTGGCATTAATTCTTCTGTTTCATCACATGCATATCCAAACATTATGCCTTGATCTCCTGCTCCTTCTGATATGATATTTTCTCCTTTTTTTGTTTCTAATGATTTGTCCACTCCTTGTGCAATATCTGTGGATTGTTTTGATATATTTGTTATTATTTTGCATGTTCTATAGTCTATTTCTGTTTTACTATTATCATATCCTATTTCTTTTATTGCTTGTCTTACTATTTTTTCAATGTTTATTTCTTCTGCTATAGATGTTATTTCTCCTGTTATAAATATTTCTCCTTTTCCTGCTACTGTTTCACATGCTATTCTAGCATTTGGATCTTTTTCTAAATATGCATCTAATATACTATCTGATATATAATCACATAATTTATCTGGATGTCCTTCTGTTACACTTTCTGATGTGAATAAATTTTTCATTTTTTCCCTGCCTTCCTTTTTTTCTATTTTTGTTTTTATATTATATTTTATTTGGAAATTATTGTCAATATAAAATCCCTCTTTATATTCATTATATTATAACAAACATAAAGAGGGAATATCTTGTATTTTTTATTTTATTGATTTAAAAGTATTTGTTGCAATATTTTCAATCATATCTTATGCACTTTTTAGTTCTAGTCGTAGCTTATCAGCTATCATTGCTATAAATTCTGAGTTTGTTGGTTTTCCTTTTGCTGCTGAAATTGTATATCCAAATATATTTTCAACTACTTCTTGTTGTCCTCTTCCCCATGCTACTTCTATAGCATGACGTATTGCACGTTCTACACGAGATGGTGTAGTATTATATTTTACTGCAATTTTTGGGTATAAACTTTTTGTTATTTGATTTATAACATCAATATCATTTACTACCATAATTATGGCTTCTCTTAAATATTGGTATCCTTTTATATGTGCAGGTACTCCTACTTCATGTATTACATTTGTTACTAATGCTTCTAAGCTTTGTTTTTCTTTTTTCCTTTCTTCAGGTATACTTATGTATTTATTTTTGTTTTCTCTTGCAATTACATTATTTTCGTTTTGTGTTGGAACATAGTTTTTTATTTGTCTTATTCTGTTTATTAATATTTCTATATCAAATGGCTTTACTACATAATATTCTGCCCCTAATGATATTGCTCTTTGTGTAATTTTGTCTTGTCCTACTGCTGATAACATTATACATGTGGGCTTTTTACTAGTATTTAGTTTTGCTAATTTTTCTAGCACTCCTATTCCATCTAAGTGTGGCATTATTATATCTATTAAAGCTATATCTGGTATTGTATTTGATATCATATCTACCGCTTCTAATCCATCTTTAGCAATTCCTATAACCTCCATATCTTCTTGCTTTTCTAAATATTTAGCAAGAGTTTGGCTAAAATCTTGGTTGTCATCTGCAATTAACACCGTAATTTTTTCTTTCATTCTTTTCCTCCTAAATCTTTTTCTGTGGTATTCACATTATGGATTATATATTGTATTTTATAGGATTGCAAGAATATTTACATTTTTTTCCATTTATTTTTATGAAATTGTCATTTTATTATACTTTTCTCTATATATGTTTTATCAAATTCTTTTAAATTCTTGATTTTTATATTTTTTATTTCAAAATCTGATATTAATTTTTCTTTTGTTTTTTCTTCTAATGTTATATTACATACAATATTTTCTTCATATTTAACATTTTGTATATTTATCTCATTTATTTTGCAATAATATTTAAATTTTTCATATTCATTATATTCTAATATTGCTTCCATTTTTATTCCTAATATATTTCTTACTTTTATTGCTTTTTCTAATGCTTTTGTAGTGGCTTCTGAATATGCTCGAACTAAGCCTCCTGTTCCTAATAATATTCCTCCAAAATATCTTGTAACTACAACTAGAATATTACATAAATTATTTTTTTGCAAAATATTTAGTATTGGCTGACCAGCTGTTCCCTGTGGTTCTCCATCATCACTTGCTTTTTCTATTATTCCTTCATTTTCTTGAATTCTATAAGCTATACAATTATGTTTTGCATCATAATATTTCTTTTTTAGTTTCAAAATTTTTTCTTCTGCTTCATTTTTATTTTCAACTTTTATAATATTTGCAATAAACTTTGACTTTTTTTCAGTTATTTCTGCTTGAACATTTTCTTTTATAGTTACAAATTCACTCATTTTAAATTCCTTTCTTGTGTTACTAATTTGTTTTGCCTGCCACAAAACCTGTCGAATATGCAATTTGTAAATTAAATCCCCCTGTATATGCATCTACATCTATTATTTCTCCTGCGAAATACAAATTTTTTATTATTTTAGATTCCATTGTTTTAGGATTTATTTCTTTTATATTTATTCCTCCACTTGTGATTATTGCTTCTTCAATTGGTCTAAAATCCTTAATTTGTATCTCAAATCCTTTTATTAATTCTATTATTTTATTTCTTTCAATTTTTGTTACATTGTTTATTTGTTTTTGTGGTTCTATTTTACTTATTCTTATAATTGTTGGAATTAACTTTTGAGGTAATAATTTATCTAAACCATTTTTAAATTGTTTATTTTTTTCTGCTCCAAAATCTCTTAAAATTCTTTCATCTAATTTTTCCTTTGTTAGTGCAGGTTTTAAGTCTATCTTTAATATTATTTTTTTATCTTTTAATAGATTATCTATGTTTTTGTATCTAACTAAATGTGCTGAACCACTTAAAATTGTTGGTCCTGAAACTCCAAAGTGTGTAAATATCATTTCTCCAAAATCTTTATATATTGTTTTGTTTTTTGTTTTATCAATAAATTCTATTTGTACATTTCTCAGAGATAATCCCTGTAATTCTTTTTTTATGTCATTTTCATATATTTCAAAAGGAACTAATGATGGTTTTATTTTTGTAATATTATGTCCTAATTCTTCTGCTATTTTGTATCCATCTCCTGTTGAACCTGTTAGTGGATAGCTTTTACCTCCTGTTGCTAATATTATTTTATCTGCTTTAATTGTTTGTTTATCTGTTTTTACTGCAATTGCTTTTTTAGTGTCACCTATATTATCTACTATTATTTTTTCTACTTTTTCATTTAAATATATTTTTATATTTAGTTCTTTTAGTTTTTTTATAAAACAATTTAATACATCTATTGATTTATCTGTAACAGGGAAAATTCTATTTCCTCTTTCTTCTTTTACATCTAATCCTTGTTTTTTTAAAAATTCTATTATATCTTTATTTGTAAATTGTTTATATGAGCTGTATAAAAACATGCCATTTCCGTGGCGTATTTTTTATAAATTCTTCTATATCTAGTGATGATGTAATATTACATCTACCTTTTCCTGTTATCAATAATTTTTTTCCTAGCATGTTCATTTTTTCTATTAATATTACTTCATTGTTATTTTGTTTGGCACTTATGGCTGACATCATCCCTGCTGGTCCTCCGCCTATTACTACTACTTTCATGTACTTGGTTATCCTCCAATTCCTTCCATTGTTTCTATCGCTTTTATTACTCCATATTTTCCATATTCATATGTTAGTCCACCTTGCATATATGCTATATATGGTTCTCTTATAGGGCCATCACAACTTAGTTCTATCGTTGACCCTTCTGTAAATGTTCCTGCTGCCATTATTATTTTATCCTCATATCCTCCCATGTCTCCTGGTTCAGGTGTTACATTACTATCTATTGGTGAACCTTTTTGAATTCCTTGGCAAAATTTTATTAGTTTTTCCGCTGAGCCTAGATGTATTGTTTGTACTATATCTGCCCTTTTTTCATCATATTTTGGTTCTACTTTATATCCTAAATCTTCTAATATTTTACTTGCAAATATTACTGTTTTAATACTACTTGCTACAACTTGTGGTGCAAAAAATAGTCCTTTTAATAGATTTGTGTTTTGCCCTAATGATGGTCCTATTTCTTTTCCTATTCCTGGTGCTGTTAGTCTTTCACTACATAATTTTATTAAATCTTTTTTTCCTACAATATATGCTCCTGATGTAGCTATTCCTGCTCCTAAATTTTTCATTAAAGATCCTACTGCTATATCTGCTCCTACTTCTATTGGTTCTTTTTCTTCTACAAATTCTCCATAACAATTGTCTACCATTATTATTACATTTTTATTTACTTCTCTTATCTTTTTTATAACATTTTCTATTTGATTTATATTTAAACTTTTTCTTGTTGAATATCCTCTTGACCTCTGTATTTCTACTAGTCTTATATCTTGTTTTTGTAATCTTTCTTGAATTTTTTGTATATCGAATTCATTTTCTTTTAATTCTATTTGCTCATATTTTATTCCATATGATTTTAATGAACTTGGACTTGGATTGCTGTTTATTCCTATTACTGTTTGTAAAGTATCATATGGTGCTCCTGTAATACTTAGCATTGTATCATTTGGATGTAATAGTGCTGATAAACATATTGCTAATGCATGTGTTCCTGATATAAACTGACTCCTTACTAAACTGTCTTCTGCTTTAAATATATCTGCATATATTTCTTCTATTTTGTTTCTTCCTGGTTCATCTATTCCATATCCTGTAGAACTTTGCATATGCATTTCTTGTAAATTGTTTTTTTGGAATGCTTCTATTACTTTTATGCTATTTATTCCACATATTTCTTCTACATGTTTAAATTGAGGTTTTAATGTTTCTTCTGTTTTTTTTATTAAATTTTGCAATTCTTTTTTATTCATATACATTATCTCCTTTTTTAATTTTCATATAATATTTTACTATATTTATGTAATTTTTACAATATGGGGTTTATTTTTTTATGTAAATGGTGTATAATATATATTATAGCTAGTTGGCTATAATAAATATAAGGAGGATTCATATGAATCAAATTTGCTTTACACTCAAATCAAATTTTCCTGAATTAAAGTATTTATTTCCCATTTTAAATGGGATGGTAATTCAGGGAAATCGGCCAGATGTTTCGCTGAAGCAAATTCCCTCTAGCAAGGGGTACTACCTGCGTATAAAAATGCGTAGATTTAAAAACTCTTGCATAAAAATTAAGAGGGATTTGGAATCTGTATCTGATGAAGTTTTTAAACAGGTTGCTCTCCTTTGTGATGACGACATTATTTATTTTGAATCAGATGCAGAAGGGAAAAACATAAAAATCCACGTTCTTAGTGATTTTATGAGCTTTCCTAAAATTGAAATGCCGGTGATTCCGGATTTGTCTTATGACTTTTCTTCTCCGCTTGCGTTTTATGGAGAAGTAAAATTAGCATCTAAATTTAGCCAACTCGAAAGCTTGGCTAAAATTTACAATTTGATGTTTTCTCAAGGATATTTTGTTTCCTTGAGGTTAAGAGGCCGGGCATTAGAAATTTTTGCAATTTCTAAACCTTGTGACCATCGTGCGTCACTAACAATTGGTTTTAATGTGGCATCATTTGATGAGACTCGAATATCTACGTTTAACCAATTGTCAGCACGCGGTTTCGACCACGCGCTGTTTAAGGTTTACAATTTTGCAAATTCTGGCCCCTTGCTGGAGTTTAAGGCCGAATGAGTGTAAAAAAGAAACCGTTGATTTTTTCAACGGTTTCTTTCACTTTTATATTTCTACTAGTTCTGTGTATATGGCAATATGGCAATATGTCTAGCTCTTTTTATTGCTGTTGTAATATCTCTTTGATGTTTGCTACAAGCTCCTGTTGTTCTTCTAGGTAGTATTTTTCCTTTATCATTTATAAATTTCTTTAATTGTTCAGGATTTTTATAATCTAATACAAAGTTTTTATCACTACATAGTAAACAAACTTTTTTTCTTTGTTTTCTAAATTTTGGGTTGTAGTCATCATCATAGTTTTTATTATTATTTCTCTTGTTTTGTTTTTTATCTGACATTTTGTTTTCCCCCTCTCAGTATATATTTAAAATGGTAAATCGTCTGTTGAAGATGTAACTTCAAAGTCTGACCCCATATTTCCTGGCATTGTTGATCCAAATGTGTTTTCAAATGCTGACCCATTTGAGTCTCCTTCTCTTTTTGAATCTGCAAAATATGCTTCTTCTGCAACTACTTCTGTTACATAATGTTTAACACCTTGGTCATCATCCCATGTCCTTGTTTGTATTCTTCCAATTATACCAACTTGTTGTCCTTTTTTAAAATATTTACTACAAAATTCTCCTAGTTTGCTCCATGCAACTATATTTATAAAATCTGCTTGTCTTTCTTCCCCTTGTCTTACAAATCTTCTATTTACTGCTAAGCTGAAAGATGCAACTAGTGTATTATTTGTTTGTGTATATCTTACTTCTGGATCTCTTGTTAGTCTTCCCATTAATATTACTTTGTTCATTTTTTATCATTCCTTTCACAAGGCATGTATCTAATTTTTAAATTTAAATTGCCTCATTTTGCTTTAAATTCCTATTTTGTTGCATCTATAACTATGAATTTTAAAATTGAATCTGTTATTCTTAAAACTCTTTGGAATTCTGCTATTAAACTTGGTTCAGCTTCAAAATTGATTACAAAGTAATATGCTTCTTTATGTTTTTTTATGTCATATGCTAATCTTTTTTTACCTTGGTTTTCAAAAGATTCAACTTTTCCATTTCCATTTATTAATCCTGTAAATTTGTCTTCTAAAGCTTTTAGAGCTTCCTCATCTAAATTTGGATTAACAATGATAACACTTTCGTATTTTTTCATTATTTCACCTCCCTTTGGATTATAGCTCACCTCTTTAAGTGAGCAGAGATTAAATCTTCTTTGTAATAATTTTACTTTGAAGATTTTTGTATTTCTAGAACTTTGTTTAGATTGTAATATCTGTTGTTTATTATTCTATTAATACTAATTTCTTTATGTATCTTGTTTTTTAGCATTGCTATTTTATCATGTTTTTTAAGTTTTTGCAAGTGTTTTTTGGGAATTTATGTTAATTTTTTTGCTAGATTTATCAATTTTTTTCTGTAACTCCATAATTGGTATTGGTAAAATAGAAATTAATATTGTTATTATCCATTGTGTTATATTTAATTGTGATAATTTAAATATATCTGCTAAAGGTTCTATAATTACAACTATTGTTTGTATTATGACCCCTAGTATAAAACTTCCTATTAAATATTTATTTTCTAAAATTCCCATATTAAATATTGATTCTTCACTTTTTATATTAAAGCTATGTATTAGTTCTAATAACCCTATAGTTATAAATGCCATTGTTCTTCCTATCTCTAGACCATAATATTTATTTCCTATACTAAAACTTACTAATGTAAACATTCCAATCATTATGCCTTCGATTATTATTTTATTCCAAAGTCCATCTGCAAATATGCTTTTTTTGCTATTTATTGGTTTTCTTTTCATTATGTCTTTTTCTGCCGGTTCTAGTCCAAGTGCTATTGCTGGCAAAGAATCTGTTACTAAATTTACCCATAATAATTGTATTGCAAGAAGTGGTGATTTCATTCCTAAAACTAATCCCATAAATATTGTTACAATTTCTCCAATGTTTGTTGCTATTAAAAAATGTATTGCTTTTTTTATATTGTCATATATATTTCTGCCTTGTTTTACTGCTTCAACAATTGTTACAAAATTATCATCTGTTAATATCATATCAGATGCGTTTTTTGCAACATCTGTGCCATTTTTTCCCATTGCTATACCTATATCTGCATTTTTTAGTGCTGGACTATCATTTACTCCATCACCTGTCATAGCTACAACTGCACCGGTATGTTGCCATGCCTTTACAATTCTTACCTTATGTTCAGGTGTTACTCTTGCAAATACAGAATATTCTTTTATATTTTTTTCTAGTTCTTTTTGTGGTATTTTATCCAATTCTTGACCTGTAATAGCTTTATCCTTAATTGTTAAAATATTTAAGTCTCTTGCTATTGCTTTTGCAGTCTCTATGTGGTCTCCTGTTATCATTACTGTTTTTATTCCTGCTTTTTTGCATGTTTCTACTGCTTCTCTTACTCCTTCTCTCGGGGGATCTATCATTCCTATTAGACCTAAAAATTTTAGGTTATTTTCTAATGTATCTGAATTAATTTTACTTGGTAATGTAGTTAATTCTTTATATGCTACTCCCATTACCCTTAGTGCTTTATTTGTCATTTCACTATTTTGTCTTTTATACATGATTTTATCTTTATCTATGCATCTTTCTAATAATATATCAGGTGCTCCTTTTGTTATTACTATATATTTATTTCCTTTCTGATGTATTGTTGTCATCATTTTTCTGTTAGAATTAAATGGTATTTCGTTTATTCTCGGCATTTGTTTTTCTATGTCTTTTTTATTTTTTCCCATTTCTAACGCTTTTTCTACTATTGCCTTTTCTGTAGGTTCTCCAATTACTTTATTGTCTAAAATTTCACAATCTGTGCATAATGCTCCATATTGTATAGTTAAATCTTTGTTATTTGATTTTATTTCTGTTACTTTCATTTTATTTTGTGTTAATGTTCCTGTTTTGTCTGAACATATAACATTACTACTTCCAAGTGTTTCTACAGCTGGTAATTTTCTTATTATACTATTTTTTTTGGCCATTTTAGTTACCCCTATTGATAACACTATTGTTACAATTGCAGGTAAGCCTTCTGGTATGGCTGCTACTGCTAATCCTACTGATGTCATAAACATTTCTATAGGTTCTATTTTTTTAATTAATCCTATTAAAAATATAAGCATACATATTGCCAAACATACTATTCCAAGAATTTTTCCAACTTGACTTAGCTTTTTTTGTATTGGTGTTTCTGGTGCTTTATTTGTAATCATCATTTTAGCTATTTTTCCAACTGTTGTATTCATACCTGTTTCTGTTACAACTGCTTTTGCATGTCCATTTACCACAATACTTGCCATAAATGCCATATTTTTCATATCACCTAATGCTGAATTTTTATTGCATAATATATTAGCATTTTTTTCTGATGGTATATTTTCTCCTGTTAAGCTAGATTCTTCAACTTGAAAATTGTATGTTTCTAATAGTCTACAGTCTGCTGGTATATAGTTTCCTGTCTCTAGAATTATTATATCTCCTTTTACCAAATCTTCTGCATTTATTTCTGTTTTCTTACCATTTCTTATTACTTTTGCTTTTTGTGGTGTAAGCTTTTTTAAGGCTTCTATTGATTTTTCTGCTTTTTGTTCTTGTACCACTCCCATTATGGCATTTAGTATTACTATTAAAATTATTATGATTGAGTCTATATAATCATTTTCTCCTTGAACTTTAGATACAATTGCTGATATTATAGATGCTATTATTAGAATTATTATCATAAAATCATTAAATTGTTTTATAAATTTTATAAAAATGCTTTCTTTTTTGCTATCTTGTAATTTGTTTTTACCTTCCTCCTTTTGTAATTTCTTTACATCTTCTTCTTTTAATCCATTTTTTTCATTTGTATTTAATTTGTGTAACACGTCTTCTTTTTTTAGTGTTTGCCACATGTTTACCCTCTCCTTTGTTTTTCTTTTATTTCATTTTATGCTTGTCTATTTTTTTTATTACTTTATCATTAATCTTTTTTGAAACATATTATGTAATATATAACTTTTTTGGGGGGTTTACAATGTTTATTAATTGCATAATGTTATCTATTTCTAGTAGTATAGATGCTTTGGGTATTGGTGTTACTTATGGTTTAAAAAATACAAAAATATCTAGTATTAGTAAACTTATTTTGTTTATTATTTCTATTACTATTTCTTTTATTTCTGTTATTTTTGGGGATTTACTGTCTCTCTTATTTTCACAAGATTTTATAAATATTATTGGATCTAGTTTGTTATTTTTTATTGGTGTTTTTGTTATTTTAAAAGGGGTTTTCTATGATTCTACTATAGATAATAAATATTTTGATTTTAATAATTCTAATTTGATTGATCCTAAAGAATCTGTTTTTCTTGGTTTAGCTCTTTCTTTAGATAGTTTTGGAATTGGATTTAGTATGAGTTTAATAAATACTAGTTCTATTCTTTTTCCTTTGCTTGCAAGTGTTTTTCAGTTTATATTTTTAAGTTTGGGTATTTGGGTTGGAAAGTATATTTCTAGATTTAGTAATATTCCTAATTATGTTTACTCTGTTATTTCGGGTCTATTGCTCATTTTCTTTGCTTTTATTTGACACTTGTAATAATAATTAAAATATTGTATAATTTTTTAAACACTCACATTCAATGTAACCCTATAGATTTATTTGGTGTTTCTTTTTTGTTATTGTAAGTGATATTTTCTCATTTTAACTTTATTGAATTTTAACCCATAAAGTTAGAAAATAACTTATATAATAAACTTTTGTGAAAGGATGTATCTTCATGAATGATATCGATTCAACAGATTTATTTAGAGTGATTGGTAAGAACGTAAAATATTATCGCAAATTATATAATTTAAAAAATGGGAAAATGACACAAGAAAATCTAGCAGAAATTGTAGATGTTTCTACTGCTTTAATTGGCAACCTAGAGAGTGACAAAATTGAACAGGGTGTTAGTGTTTTTACATTATGGAAGATTAGCAAGGCATTAAATGTTCCTATTGATAAACTTTTTGATGATTCTGATTTTAATGATAGAAATTTAGAAGCTTAATTTTTTTATTAACAGGCTAGAATAATTTTATTTCTAGCCTGTTTTTAATTTCATTGAAAGCAATTTAGAAATTCCGTTTTCTTCCATTGTTACTCCATATACGCTATCTGCTGCTTCCATTGTTCCTTTTCTATGTGTAATTACTAGAAATTGTGTATCTTTTGCAAATTTTTTTAGGTATTCAGCATATCTATATACATTAACATCATCAAGTGCTGCTTCTATTTCATCTAAAACGCAAAATGGTGCTGGATTTATTTTTAGTATTGCAAATAGTAGTGCTATTGCTGTTAGTGCTTTTTCTCCACCTGATAATAATAACATATTTTGTAGTTTTTTCCCTGGTGGTTGTGCTATTATTTCTATTCCACATTCTAATATATTTTTTTCATCTTCTAATCTAACTTCTGCCTTACCACCACCAAATAGTTCTGAAAATACATCGCCAAAGTTTTTATTTATTTCTCTGAATTTTTCTTTAAATTGTTCTTTCATAAGTTGTGTCATATCTGTTACTATTTTTCTTAGTTTTGCCATTGTACTTTCTAAATCTAGGCGTTGCTCACTCATAAAGTCATATCTTTCCTTAAGATTTTTATACTCTTCTATTGAATTAATATTTATACTTCCCATTTCTTTTATTTGTGTTCTTAATTCATTTACTTTTCTTTTTGTGTTTTGTATATTTTCTGGCTTTTTATAATCTTGTACTGTATTTGGTGTTAATTCATATTCTTCCCATAGTTTATTTATTATGTTTTCTATTTCTTCTTCTATTTTGTTTTTCTTAACTTCTAGTTTTACTAACTGTGATTTTAGTTCTTCTATTATATTGAATTTTTCTGTTATTTGTGTTTCTTGATAATTTAGTTTTTCATTTTTATCTTTTCTTTCTTGTTTTAATTCTTCTATTTTGCTACTACTGTTTTTTACTTCTTCTTTGATTTCTTCTATTTTTTCTAATATTTCTTTAATTGAATTTTCTAGATTTTTGTTTTCTTCATTAATTTCTTGTATCTGCTCTTTTTTATTGCTTATTGTATTTTTATTTGATTCTATTTCTTGTTTTATTCTTTCTTTTATTTCTTCTATTGAACTTTCACTTTCATCAAATGATGATACAGATATTTTTAGATTTGTTATATCTTCATTTAAATCATCTATATATTTTTGATTGTCTTTATTTAAATCTGCATATTCTGTAATTATTTGTGTTAGTTCTTCAGTGTGGTTGTTTAATATTGTTATTTCTTTTTGTATTTCTTCTTTTTGGTTTATTGCCTCTTTTTTTAGACTTTCTAAATTTTGATTTTCATCTTCTAATTTTTGCAATCTGTTTGTTAGTTTTTGCATTTCTTCTTCTAAAGATAATATTCTTTGCTTTCCAGTGGCATAGTTTATTTCACTTTCTTGTAATTCTTTTTCCATTTTTTCAGATATTTCTAATATTCCTGCCATTGAGCTTTGATATTTTTGCATTTCCTTTTCTAAGTTTTGTATTTTAGTTTCTATTTTTTGAATTTCTTTGCCTAGTCTTTCTATCTCTTTGCTTCTTCCTAATATGTTTACTGTTTTTTTCATTACTGATCCACCTGTAATTGCTCCTGATGGATTTATTAAATCTCCGTCTTTTGTTACTATTCTAAAAGTGTATGAGTTTTGTTTTGCGACCTTTATTGCTGTATCCATATTATCTACAATTACTGTTCTTCCAAGTAAATTTAGAATTATTTGTTCATATTTTTTGTTATATTTTACTAAGTCTGATGCTATTCCTATTATCCCATTTTCATTTCCTTTAATTTTGTCAATCTTTTTTCCTTTTACTGATGAGATTGGTAAAAAAGATGCTCGTCCTGCATTATTTTTTCTTAGATATTCTACTAGTTTTTTTGCTTCTTGTTCAGTGTTTGTTACTATATTTTGTAAACTTAATCCTAAACACATTTCTACAGCTGTTTCTAATTCTTGTGGAACTTCTATTAAATTTGCAAGTACTCCTTCTACTCCTTTTTTTAATTCTTGATTTACTTCACATTGTTTTAGTAATGTTTTTACACTTTTAGTATAACCTTCTTTTTCTTTTTCTGTCTCTATTAAGAAGTTTCTTCTTGATTGTTTAATTCTTAATTCATTTGATAAATTATTAATTTCTGTTTGATATATTTTGTTTTTTTGGTTTGATTCTTTTTTTTGTTTTGAAATGTTTTCTATTTCTTTTAGTATATTATTTCTTTTTGTTTCTATTTCGTAGAATTCTTTAGATACTTCTTCTTTATGCATTTGTGCTTTATCTAATTCTGATATTGTTGTTTGCTTTTCTTGTTTTATTTGTTTTTGCCTTTTTTCATAGTTTTCGTAATTAAGTTGTTGTTCTTGTATTTTTGATTGTTTTTCATATTTTGTATCTGTATTTTGTTCTACTTGTCTCTTGTATTTTTCAATCTCAAGTTCTTTTGCTGATAGATTTTTTGTTAGTTTTTCTAGTTCTTCTTGTTTTTCGTTTAGTTCTTTTATAAATTTTTCTTTATTTTTTTGTAGGTTTTCTCTTTTTTCTTCTTTTTGATTTTGTTCTTCTTCTAATTCTTCTAATCTTTGTAATTTTTCGTTAATTTCTTCTGAAAATCTAGTTTGGTTTTGTTTATTGTTTGCTATTCTTGTTTGTGATACACTTATATTTGAATTTAACATTTCTATTTCTTTTTGACTTTCAAATCCTATATTTGATATTTTTTCTATTTTTGTTGTAATTTCATCTATATTACTTTTTAGTTCTTCTTTTGCATTTTTTATTCTTTCTAATTTAGTTTCTTCAGTTTCAAATTGCTCTTTTGTTATTGTTTCATCTTCTTGAAGTTTTTCTAATTCTTCTTTGTTTTGTTTTATATTATGTAAAAATAATCCAACTTCTATATTTTTTAACTCATCTCTTATATTTAGGTAATTTTTTGCTTTTTCAGATTGTATTTTTAATGGTTCTAAATTTCCTTCTATTTCTGATAGTATATCATTTATTCGTAATAAATTTAGTTTTGTATGTTCTAGTTTTTTTTCTGATTCTTGTTTACGTATTCTATATTTTACAATTCCTGCTGCTTCGTCAAATATATGTCTTCTGTCTTCTGATTTATTACTTAATATTTCGTCTATTTTTCCTTGTCCTACTATAGAATAGCCATCTTTTCCTATTCCTGTGTCCATAAATAATTCTAATACATCTTTTAGTCTACATGGTACTTTGTTTATATAATATCCTGTTTCTCCGCTTCGGTATAGCTTTCTTGTTATAGTAACTTCTGTGTATTCAATTGGTAATGCTTTGTCTGAATTATCAAATATAAGTGAACTTTCTGCAAATCCTAGTGATTTTCTATTTTGTGTTCCTGCAAATATTATGTCTAATGATTTTGAGCCTCTTAATGATTTTATACTTTGTTCTCCTAATACCCATCTTATTGCATCTGATATATTACTTTTACCTGATCCATTTGGTCCTATTACTGTTGTTATACCTTGTTTTAATTCTATTACTGTTTTGTCTGCAAATGATTTAAATCCTTGCATTTCTATTCTTTTTAAATACATTTTTAATCACCTTTATTTTTTTCTTGTGTTTAGTTTATAATATTTTTTCTTTTTTGTAAAGATGGCTATCTTATAACTTTAACTTTTACTCTCACTTATTACTAATTCTGCAACTTTATATATAAACTTTTGTTGCTTTGGTGTGCATTTATCTAATATCTTTTTAAATTCTTCATCTAAATAGTCTTCTGTGTTTTCGTTTGTTCCATTTAAGAAATACCCTGCTGGAACTTTTAATATTTCTGCAATTTGTACCATTCTTTTTAGGTTTATATGTGTTCTTCCTGTCTCTAGTCTGTTATAAAATGCTACAGAGGTATCTAATTTTTCGGCTATTTCTTCTTGTGTTAGTTTGTTTCGTACTCTTTCTTGCTTCATTCTTTTTCCAATTATTTCATAATCAGGTGTCATATTTATCTCCTCCCATCTTTTTGTAAATATAACACTATAAGTTGTAGTTGTCAATAGTTTTTCTTAATTTATTTGTAAATATTTATTTTTTAAATCTATATATTTATTTAATAATAGTATAGTTTAAAAATCGGCTGTATCCAGCCATTTTTCTCTATTTTTTCGTTTTTGTCTTTTTTACTTATATAGTTATTTTAGATTTCCTGATTAAATTTTTTTTATTTTATTTATGTCTATTATATTATAAGCTAAATTCGTCCTATTTTCTTCAAAACTTGTATATCTAATTTTATTTTTTCTATTTATATTCCATTTTTCTTTTCCAGTGTATATCACTATAGGTATAATTATTGGCGTTTTTTTGTAATTTTTATTTTCTTTTTTCCATTTTTCTATAAAATTTATACATTCTGTTAATATTATATATGAGATATTGTAATTTGGTTTTTGTTGGATTTTTACTAAGAAATAAATTTGTTTTTTTTTGATTTTTAAAATTTTGTTTTCTTTTTTATCATAGATTTTTAATTTTTTTATATTTAAATTTTTTATCTTAAAGAATTTATTTATTATATTTATTATCTCTTCTTTCGTATATTGTATTTTTTCTTGTTTTTCTATAGATTTAATTTTATTTTGGCTATTTATTACCTTTCTTATTTTTGAACTGGAAATGTAGTCTAAATAGTCATTGTATGTAAAGATTACCAATGTTTTCCTCCTACATTTTTTGATTTAAATTTTTAGATTTATTTAATTTTGTTTTATGAAAAAAAATTTAAATTGATTTAACATTTTTTATATTAACATAAATTTAACTTATTTTCAACACATTAGACAAAACATGTCAGATTTCGACATGTTTCTCTTTTTTGTGGAAATTAAAAATTTTCACTATATTTATTATTTACTATTTTATCATATGGAGCTTTTGTATCTAACTCTCCTGCCATTGTCATAACTTCTTGTAGTCTATCAAAACTTTCCTGTTTTAATACAGGTGTTTCATTCCATGCATCTATGTCTTTGTAGCTTTGTACTGCTTGCGTTATTAGTTCTTCTTCTGTTCCTGGGAAAAAGCTAATTATTGCTTTTGATATCTCTTCTGCTGAATGCTCTTTTACCCATTTTTCTCCTTTGTATATTGCTTTAGTAAATTTTTGTATTGTTTCTTCATTTTGATTTATAAAACTTTTCTTTGCAAAATATGCTGTATATGGTATTTCTCCAGCTTCTTCTCCTACTGATGCTACAACATATCCTTTATTTTCTTGTTCTGTTAATGATGCTGTTGGTTCAAATAATGTTACATATTCTGCTTCTCCACTTGCAAATGCTCCTGCCATTAAATCAAATTTAATACTGTCATCTAATGTTACATCTGTTTGTGGATTTATTCCATTTTTCTTTAGTACATATTCTAATGTCATATATGGCACTCCACCTTTTCTTCCAGGTATTACTGTTGTTCCTTTTAAATCTTGCCAACTAAAATTTTCTGTATTTGTTTTAGATACTAGGAATGATCCATCCCTCTTGGTCATTTGTGCAAATACTTGACAGTAATCTTCTTTTCCTTCATTATATACATATATTGATGCTTCAGGTCCTGCAAAACCTATATCTGCCTGATTGCTAAGTACTGCTGTCATTACAGTATCTGCTCCTCCTCCTGTTGTTAATTCTATGTTTATTCCTTCTTCTGTAAAGAATCCCTTATTTATTGCTACATATTGTGGAGCATAAAATACTGAACGAGTTACTTCATTTACTTTTATGTTTTTTAAGTTTTGTGTATCGGTTTGAGTTTTATTTTTTACTACTGTAATTGTTATTGCTATAGCTAGCATTATTAGTATTATTAAGATATACATTATTGTTCTTTTTTTCATATTGCACCTCCTGATATATTTTATGTAAATTTTTTATTTTTGTTCGTGTATCAAATTCATCTAATTTTATATCACTTGTTTTATTTACTAAACATAATATATATAAATAATTCTAAAAAGGAGGAGCTTATGGATACAATATTAGAGGTAAAACATGTAAGTAAAAAATATCAAAGTCTTAAAGGTGAAATACAGGCTTTAGAAGACGTAAATTTTAGAGTTAAAAAAGGCGAATTTACAAGTATAATTGGTCCTAGTGGTTGTGGCAAATCTACTTTGCTTTCTATTATAAGTGGATTAGAATCTAAATCTGAAGGAAAAATATATATACAAGGCAGAGAGGTTGATGGTATTTCTTCTGATGTAGGATATATGCTCCAAAAAGATTGTTTACTTGAATGGAGATCTATTTGGAATAATGTTATGCTTGGCTTAGAACTTAAAGGTATTAATACTATTCAAAGCAAAGAATATGCTAAAAATCTACTTATTAAGTATAATTTATATGATTTTAAAGATAAATACCCTAGTGAACTTTCAGGAGGAATGAGACAGAGGGTCGCTCTTATTAGAACTTTAGCTGTAAATCCAAAAATTTTATTGCTTGATGAAGCTTTTTCAGCTTTAGATTATCAAACTAGAATAATGGTTACAAATGATATTTATGGTATTTTAAAGAAAGAAAATATAACTCCTATTATTGTTACACATGATATTTCTGAGGCTATTAGTATGTCTGATAATGTACTTGTTCTTAGTAAAAGACCTGGTACTGTTAAAAATATTCATAAAATTGATTTTGAAATAGATAATAGAAATCCTATTAATTGCCGTGAGAGTCCTAAATTTAGTAAATATTTTAATACTTTGTGGAAGGAGCTGAGTGATTATGAAAATACTTAATTCTATTTCAAGTGAGAGAAAAAAATACTTGAATACTATAAAAAGGAGAAAATTTTTAGTTTTGTTTACTCAAGTATTTGTTTTAATTGCTTTTTTATGGATTTGGCAATGGCTTGCTGATAATAATTTTATAGATAGTTTTATTACAAGTAAACCTTCTCAAATACTAGAAACACTCACTAATCTTGGTAGTAATGATTTATTAAAACATATTGGTGTTACAGTTTATGAGACTGTTATTGGTTTTTTACTTGGTACTTTTTTAGGTATAATTATTGCTATTATATTATGGTGGTCTAAATTTTTATCTAAAGTTGCTGATCCATATCTTGTTGTTTTAAATAGTTTACCTAAGGTTGCGCTTCGGTCCTGTTATTATTATTTGGGTTGGTGCTGGTACTCCTGCTATTATTGTAATGGCTGTTGCAATTTCTTTAATTGTCACTATTTTAGAAAATCTAAATGGCTTTTTAAAAACTGATTCTAATTTGATAAAGATGGCTCAGACTTTTAATGCTAATAAATTTCAAATTCTTACCAAAATAGTTATTCCTGCTAATCTTTCTACTTTTATTAATTCTCTTAAAGTTAATATTGGCTTATCTTTAGTTGGTGTTATTTCAGGAGAATTTTTGGTCTCTAAAGCTGGTCTCGGCTATTTAATTGTTTATGGTGGTCAAGTTTTTAAATTAGATTTGGTCATGACAAGTGTTTTAATTTTGGGTGTTGTTGCTGGTATTATGTATTTAGCCGTGTTATTACTTGAAAAATTGATTTTACGATATAGACAACATAGTTCTTAATTATAGTTATACTCCTAAATTTTAAATTTAATTTAGGAGTATTTCTGTTTATTTTTTTATTTAAAATAAGTGCTTATTTCTTGTAAATTTTCAAAATTATGTTGTCTTAATATCTCATAAGTTATTATAGCTACTGAGTTTGATAAATTGAGTGACCTTAATGTTGGTAACATTGGGATTCTTATTGTTTTAGTATCCAAATACTTTTCTAAAAGCCACTCAGGTAGTCCTTTTGTTTCTTTTCCATATAATACAAATACTTCATTCATTTTTGAATAATCTATATCTGTATATTTTGTTTTTCCTTTTGTTGTTGCAAAAAACATATTGTTTTCTTCAGGTTTGTATTTTTCTATAAATTTATCTAATGAGTTATGTTCTTCAATATCTAGTTTGTCCCAATAATCTAGTCCAGCTCTTTTTATAGATTTTTCATCTATTTTAAACCCTAATGGATGTACTAAATGTAATTTTGCACCTGTAATTGCACATGTTCTTGCTATATTTCCGTGTATTTTGCGGAATTTCTGGTTCTACCATTACTATATTAATTTTCACTTATATTCCCTCTCTCTATTTGTTTTTATCTAAGTAATTTTTGTCTTACATATTCATATAAAATTATACCTGTTGCAACTGATGCATTTAAGCTTTCTGTTTTTCCAAGCATTGGTATTTTTATTTTATTGTCTGCTAATTCTTGTATTTCCTTTGATACTCCATTTGCTTCATTACCTATAACTATTATTTTCTTTTTATATTTAATATCATATACACTTTTTTTAGTTTGTAATGATGTAACTAATAATTCAAATTTGTGTTTTTTTATTTCTGATAGTGTCTGTTCTAAATTTTCACTTTCAATTACTTTAACTCTAAATATAGCTCCCATACTTGAACGTATTACTTTTGGATTATACACATCTGCTGTTCCTTTTGATATTATTAGTTGTGTTAGCCCTATACTATCTACTGTCCTTAAAATAGTTCCTAAATTTCCTGGATCTTGTATGTCATCTAATGCTACTATTATATCTTCATTATAATTTATTTCTTGTTTTAAATCTGATTTTCCTATTATTGCTAATATTCCTTGTGGTTCTACTACATTTGTTAATATTTCAAATATTTTTTTTGTAACATATATACATTCGTATTTAGCTATTTCATACATCAAGTCTTTTGGTATTGATTCTACTTTTTCGCAATCGTCACATATTATTATTTGTTTTATTGGTGCTTTTTCTTGAATTGCTTCTTTTATTAGTTTTATACCTTCTATTAAATATTCGTTGTTTATATCTCTATATTTCTTATCTTTTAGTTTTCTAATATGTTTTATAAACTGATTTTCTTTACTAGAAATTATTTGCATATTTTTCCTCCTTAAGGTCTTAATTAGTTATTAATGAAACTTAAATTATAAATTTCTTAAAAAATCTTTTACATCATTTAATATTTGTCTTTCACTGTTTGTTCCAATTTCAAATGTTATCATTGGCTTTGCTCCGTGGTTGAAATTTAATTCTGTTTCTGTATTTATCAACCAATTTTATAACATCTATATTAAATTTTGATTGTTCAAAAGTAAATGTTACTGCTGTTTTTTTACTTGCTATTTTGGTTATGTAATATGGTTTTGCTAAATATTTTATTCTAGCAATATCTAATAAATTTTCTAGTTCTTCTGGCATATTTCCATATCTGTCTATTATTTCATCTACTACATTTTGTATGTTTTCTTCGTTTTTGCATAAAGCTATATTCTGATATATTTCTATTTTTTGACTTGACTCTGAAATATATTCATCAGGAATATAACTCGTAACATTTAGGTCTATTTGTATGTCTATACTTGTCTCTATTTCTTCTCCTTTCATTTCTTTTACAACCTCATCTAATAGTGTGCAATATGTGTCATATCCTACTTGTTCTAAATGACCTGATTGTATCTCTCCAAGCAGACTTCCTGCTCCTCTTATTTCTAGGTCTCTCATTGCTATTTTAAATCCTGAGCCAAATTCTGTAAATTCCTTTAATGCTTTTAGTCTTTTATCTGCAACTTCTGCAAGCATTTTATCTTTTTTATATGTTATGTATGCATATGCCTGTCTCGAACTTCTTCCTACTCTTCCCCTTATTTGATATAATTGTGCTAGCCCCATTCTGTCTGCATTTTCTACAATTATTGTGTTTGCATTTGGTATGTCTATACCTGATTCTAATATTGTTGTGCATACTAATACATTTGTCTTTTTTTCTATGAATTCTTCCATTATATCTTCTATTTCTTTTCCTGTCATTCTTCCATGTGCATATGATACAATTGCTTCTGGTACAAGTTTTGATATATCATCTGCCTTTTTTTGTATGTTTTCTACATTATTAAATATATAAAATACTTGACCATCTCTTTCTAATTCTCTTGTTATAGCTTCTTTTATTACTTCTGTATCATATTCTAATACATATGTTTGAACTGGTTTTCTATTTTGTGGTGGTTCATATATAACTGACATATCTCTGATTCCTACTATAGACATATGCATTGTTCTTGGTATTGGTGTTGCTGTCATTGTTAGTACATCTATATTTGCTTTATATTGTTTTATCTTTTCTTTTGCTTTTACTCCAAATCTATGTTCTTCATCTATTATTAAAAGTCCTATGTCCTTAAATTCTACGTCTTTACTTAAAAGCCTATGTGTTCCTATTACTATATCTACTTCTCCTAGTGCTAATTTCTTTATTACTTCTTTCTGATATTTTGCACTTTTAAATCTGTTTAATATTTCTATTCTTATTGGAAAGTCTGCCATTCTATTTTTAAATTCTTCATATTGTTGTTGTGCAAGTACTGTTGTTGGAACTAAATATGCAACTTGTTTTTGGTCCATTACTGCCTTAAATGCTGCTCTTATAGCTACTTCTGTTTTTCCATATCCTACGTCTCCACATAGTAGTCTATCCATAGGTCTTTGTGATTCCATATCTTGTTTTACTTCTTTTATACATCTTAATTGATCTTCTGTTTCTTGATATGGAAATTTGTCTTCAAATTGTTTTTGCCATGGAGTGTCTTTAGAAAAACTATATCCTTTAGCCTTTTCTCTTTTAGCATATAACTCAATTAAATCTTTTGCAACTTCTCTTAAATTCTTTTTTACTTTTGCTTTTGTTTCTCTCCAATCTTTACTTCCTAGTTTGTTTATTTGTGGTTTTAATTCATCTCCACCTATATATTTTCTTATATTATCTAATTGACTTGTTGGTACATACAATATATCATCATTTTGATATTTTAGTTTTATATAATCTTTTGTTGTTTTATCTGCTGTTATTGTATTTATACCAATGTATATTCCTATTCCATAATTTTTGTGTACTACATAATCACCTATTTTTAAATCTGCAAATACTACTTTTTCTCCTTCTTTATATGCTTGACTTGTATATGTTCTTCTTTTCTTTCCCCCTTCTACTAAATCATCTGCAGATATTACAATTTGATTTATATCATAATTTTCAAATCCATGTGTTAAATTTCCAATTGTTATTGTTACTATTTTTTCTTTTGATTTTACTATTATTGTTTTATCTAGTTTTTCTTCTATTTTACTTATTATGTCTTGCTTTTCTAAAATTTCTTGAAGTTTTTTTGCTTTTTCTTTATTAGATACAACTACATATATATTTTTTCCTTCTTTTATACCTTTTCTTATATCATTAAATAGGTTTTCTATTTCGCTTTTGTAGTAGTTTATTTCTCTATATTGCATTTTATATTTTTCTACTTGCCTATTTATTTGTGTATCTTGTTTTTCCATATATATCAAATTCTTTTTTGTAGATTCTAATTTTGTTTTTACTTCACTATATGGCTTGATCCCTGATATGGCTTGTGGTACAAATTTTTCTTTTTCTATAAGATTTTTTATTAAATTATCATTGTCTATTAGTATATTTTTTGCTCTTTGTTCTAATTTATTTACTTCATCTATTGCTATTATATAGTTGTCTGATAAATAGTCTATTATTGTTTGTTGGTTAGAATAAAAGCAATCATAATACTTGTCTATTTTGCTTATATAGTTACCTGCTTTTATTTGTTCTATATCTTCTTCTATAATTTCTTCTTGTTTGTTGTTTGTGATTGTTTTTCTTATATTTTTGCATATTTCTTCTATTGGTTTTTCTAGTATATATTCATGTGCTGGCATTATTTCAATTTTGTCTAATGTATTTATTGATCTTTGACTTGTTATATTAAAGTTTCTAATTGAATCTATTTCATCTCCCCAAAATTCAATTCTAACTCCTATTGTTTCATTTATTGATATATCTAATATTCCTCCTCTTATGCTAAATTGTCCTCTTCCTTCTATTAGATCATATCTTAAATATCCTAAGTTAACTAATGCTTTTTTTATATCCTCTAAATTACATATATCTCCTATTTTAAATTTTAATGTGTTTTTATATAATGTTTCTTTTGCAGGCAAATTTTGCATTACAGCTTCTATTGTTGTTACTAATATATTATTTTTTTTAGTTTTTAATTTATTTAGTGTTTCTATTCTAGAATATGGTATATCTTTGCTTTCTGCAATATAGTCATATGTTACTATATCCTTTTTTGTAAATATTATTACTTTATCTGTAAACATTTGCAGATTATTGATTATTTCTTTTGCTTGAATTTCGTTGTATGTTATTATTGCTATTGGTTTTTTTGAGTATTCATTTATAGCTGTTAATGTTTGTGCCATACCAACGCCAGTTAAGCCCGATATACCTATCGGACTTTTTGTGTTTTCTATTTGTTTTATGAGTTCTACAAATTTTTTAGATTTTCCCATATCCCCTATTATTGTATTCATTTTCATTCTCCTATCTTCTTAAAACTAATCTATCAAATTTACTATTTATATATTTTTTTAATTTTTCCATAAATTCGTTTGGATCTATTTCTTTTTTTGCTACTAAATCTAATCCCTTTTCCCAACTTGCAGTAAGTTTTGGATTTAATAAATCAGGCATTGCATTATTTACAATATCATATATTATTTCTCCTTTTTGTGTTGGTGTAATTATTTGCGTTTTTCCATTTATATGTATATATTTTATTTTTTCTAGTTTTTTCATTATTTCTGCTCTTGTTGCACTTGTCCCTATTCCTGCTCCTTTTATTTGTTCTCTTAGTTCTTCATCTTCTATTAATTTTCCTGCGTTTTCCATTGCCAGTATAATAGAGCCTGAATTATATCTTGTTGGTGGATTAGTTTCTGCTTCTTTTATTTCTGCATTTCGTATTATTAATTTTTGACCTTTTTTTAAATCTTTTAATTGTTCTATGTCTATATTTTCTGTTTTGTTTTTATGTTCATTGTTTTCTTTTTTATCTTCTATATCCTTAGAGTTATCCACAGGTTTTCCACTATCTGTGGATAATTTGTTCGTTTGTTTTTCTGTTGGTCTTAAAATTTCTAAAAATCCTTGTTTTGTGCATACTTTCCCACTAAAGTAGAAACTTTCTATTTTTTTATTTTCTGCATTTTCTTCTTCACTTTTGTATACATCAATAGTTATTTGTATTTTACTATATTCGGCTGGTGGATAGAATATGGCTAAAAATCTCTTTACAATTAATATATATATTTTTTTGTGTAGTTCAGGTAACTTGTCATAATTTTCGTATCCTTGCCCAGTTGGTATTATTGCATAATGGTCTGTTATTTTACTATCATTTACATATTTTGTTTTTATTAAATTGCTTGAATATTTTTCTGCTATCATTTTATTTATATATTTTTGTATTTCCTCATTTTTGAATCCTTTTGCTATTCCATTTAAATTCTTTTTTATTTCCTTTGCTACTGCTGTTGATAATACTCTTGCATCTGTTCTTGGATATGTAACTAGCTTTTTTTCGTATAGGTTTTGTATAATATCTAGTGTTTCATCTGGTTTTATTTTAAATCTTTTTGTGCATTCATTTTGTATTTCTGCTAAGTTAAATAATAGTGGTGCATTTTCTTTTTGCTTTGTCTTTTTTAATTCTGCTATTTTTGCCTTTTTTCCTTCTAAGTTTGCTATGAATGTTTTTGCATCTTCTTCTTTTTTAAATCCTGTTTCGTTATATAGTTTAGGTGACTCATATAGGTTTGATTTTTCTGTAACTTTCCATTCTGCATCAAATTCTGTTTCATTATCATTTGAAAATCTGCCTATTATTTTATAGTATTTGGTTTTTACAAAATTTCTGATTTCTCTTTCTCTAGAAACTATCATTCCTAATACACATGTCATAACTCTTCCAACTGATATTGATGCTTTATCTTCTTGTATACTTTGTGCTAGTTTTTTTCCATATATAATTGATAATAGTCTTGAAAAATTTATTCCTATTAAATAATCTTCTTTTGCTCTTAAATATGCACTATCTGATAGGCTGTTATATTCTGATAAATCTTTTGCTTCTTTTATTCCTCTTAATATTTCTTCTTCTGTTTGAGAATCTATCCATACTCTTTTTATTTTTATATTTGGATTTGGTTTTACCATCATAAAAACTAGTCTTTGAATATATTCTCCTTCTCTTCCAGAGTCTCCTGCATTATATATTTCTTCTATGTCTTCTCTGTGCATTAGTGTATTTATTACATTAAACTGATTTTGTACATTTGGAATTATTTCATATTTCCATTCTGTTGGAATAAATGGTAATGTGTCTAATCTCCAAAATTTTAATTTTTCATCATATTTTTCTGGATAACTCATTGTTACTAAATGTCCTACACACCATGTTATTATCCATTTATCTGATTCTATATATCCATTTTTTCTATTTACATTTATTTTAAGTGCTTTGGCAAATTCCATTGCGACTGATGGTTTTTCTGTTATCAAAAGTTTTTTGCCCATGTTTTTCATCCTCCCTAGGCACAAGTTGATTAGAAAAGATTTGAATTTAAAATTTGCTGATATGTATTTTCAAAATTTTAAATGAAATTTAATTATTCTAGAATTGTGGTTATTTTCAACTTTTTTTCTCTTTTTTGCATTTGTATTGTAGCATATATTTTCTTTTTTTGCAATTAGTAAAATAAAGAATCAGAAAAAAAGATTGATATTTTAGCTTTTTTGTTATATAATTTGAATAATTAATTAAATGGAGGCAATATTATGACATATAATCATTTAGAAATTGAAAAAAAGTGGCAAGATTATTGGGAGAAAAATAATACATTTTATACAGATGTATGGGATTTTTCTAAGCCTAAATATTATGCTTTAGATATGTTCCCTTATCCATCTGGTCAAGGACTTCATGTAGGTCATCCAGAGGGTTATACTGCTACTGATATTTTATCAAGAATGAAGAGGATGCAAGGATATAATGTTTTACATCCTATGGGATTTGATTCTTTTGGATTACCAGCTGAGCAATATGCTATTAAAACAGGTAATCATCCTGATAAATTTACTAAGGCTAATATAGAGACTTTTACTAAACAATTGAAAATGCTTGGTCTTTCTTTTGATTGGAGCAAAGAAGTTTCTACTTGTGATCCTAGTTTTTATAAATGGACTCAATGGATTTTTATTCAATTATTTAAAGATGGTTTAGCAAAAGTTGTTGAAATGCCTGTTAATTGGTGTGAGGAATTGGGTTGTGTTTTATCAAATGATGAAGTTATTGATGGTAAGAGTGAAAGAGGTGGCTTTCCTGTTGTTCGTAAAAATATGAAACAATGGGTTATGGATATTCCAAAATATGCAGATAGCTTACTTGATGGATTAGATAATATTGATTGGCCTGAGTCTACTAAAGAGATTCAAAGAAATTGGATTGGTAGATCAGAAGGTGCTGAATTAGATTTTAAAGTTGATGGTTTTGATAATTTATCTTTTACTGTTTTTACTACTAGACCTGATACTTTATTTGGTGCTACTTATTGTGTATTAGCTCCTGAACATGACTTAGTTAAGAAAATTACTACAAAAGAACAATCTAATGATGTAGAAAAATATATAGAGTTAAGTGCTTCTAAATCTGATTTAGAAAGAACTGAATTAAATAAAGATAAAACTGGTTGCTTTACAGGTAGTTATGCTATTAATCCAGTTAATAATAAAAAAATACCTATTTGGATTTCTGATTATGTTTTATCTACTTATGGAACTGGTGCTATAATGGCTGTTCCAGCACATGATCAGAGAGATTATGAATTTGCAAAAAAGTTCGGATTAGATATTATCCCTGTTTTAGATGGTGGAGATGTTGATAAAGAAGCTTTTGTTGGTGATGGTATTCATATAAATTCTGATTTTTTAAATGGCTTAGATAAACAAGATGCTATTAATAAAATGATTTCTTGGCTTGAAGACAATAAAATTGGTTCTAAAAAAGTCAACTATAAATTACGTGAGTGGATTTTTGCTAGACAACGTTATTGGGGTGAACCTATTCCAGTTGTTTATGTTGATAATAAAATTGAGGCTTTGCCAGACAGTGAATTACCTTTGATATTACCTGAGCTTGAAGATTATAGTCCTTCTAGAACTGGTAATTCACCACTTGATAAGGCTACAGATTGGGTTAATACTACTTTTGAAGGTAAACCTGCTAAAAGAGAAACTAGTACAATGCCAGGTTCTGCAGGTTCTAGTTGGTATTTCTTACGATATATTGATCCAAATAATTCAAATGAATTGGCAGATAAAAAGTTGCTTGAGCATTGGCTTCCAGTTGATTTGTATATGGGTGGACCTGAACATGCTGTTGGACATTTATTATACTCTAGATTTTGGAATCAGTATTTATATAATAAAGGTATTGTTCCTGTAAAAGAACCATTTGCTAAACTTCGCCATCAAGGTATGATTTTAGGACCTAATGGTGAGAAAATGAGCAAGTCTAAGGGTAATGTTATTAATCCTGATGATATGGTAAAACAATATGGTGCAGATAGTTTAAGACTTTATGAAATGTTTATGGGTCCTATTGAAAGTAGCAAACCTTGGGATGTTAATGGTATTGATGGTTGCCGTAAGTTTTTAGATAGAGTTTGGAGAATTTATACAGAATCTGACAAAATAAAAGACGAAGAAAATCCTAAATTAGAAAGAGCTTATCATTATACTGTTAAAAAAGTTACAAATGATTATGAAACTATGAATTTCAATACTGCTATTTCTCAGATGATGATTTTTATAAATACTATTAATAAAGAAGATGTTTTTCCAAGTTTTTATGCAAAGGAATTTTTAAAATTGTTAAATCCTGTTGCTCCACATATTACAGAAGAATTATGGTCAAGAGTCTTTAATAATGAAAATAGTATAGCTTATGAAAAATGGCCTGAATATGATGAATCTAAGACAGTTTCTGATGAGATTACTTTACCTATTCAATTTAATGGAAAGTTAAAGGCTACTATTATGATTGAAAAAGATGAAGATGAATCTTTAGTTAAAGAAAAAGTTCATAATGCTGTTTCAGATAAATTGCAAGGAAAAAATATTGTTAAGGAAATTTATGTTAAAAATAAAATTTATAATATTGTTATTAAATAGCCCTTTTCAGGGTTATTTTTTCGTAATATATTTGTAATAAAGATTTAATATGTTTGAAATATATTTTTTTCTTTTTTGTTGTATAATATAATTAGATTATTATATTGTGTTAAGGAGATTTGTAATGAGCATTGAATCAGATTTAAAGAAGGATGGTATAGAGGTTATTCAACAATTAGATACTTTAACTGTTAATACTCTTGCTAGAAATATAGCTTCTAAATTATGTAATACTTTTCCAAATTTTGGGTTAGATGAAAGTAAATTATTTATCAAATTATCTAGGTTAAATATGTATGTTGCAAAAATGCCTGATGGTATGGCAGAAGCAAACTATTTTTACAAAAATAGTTCTATATATTTTAACGAACATATACCACCTGAGGATAGAGAGGAATTTGCTATTCATGAGTGTATTCATCATATTCAAGAAGTTAAAGACAAAAAAAATTGTTTAATTCGTATGGGATTGTGTGATTATACTGAATTTAAAATATATGGTCTTGCTTTAAATGAAGCTGTTGTTCAATTAATGGCTTCAAAGATTATTGGTATTCCAAAAGATTTTGTTAAATATTATGGTATTGATTTTGGAACTGTTAGTCCTTCTTATTATCCTTTAGAATGCTGTTTGGCTAGTCAACTTGCATATTTATTTGGTGAAGATATTTTATTTGATAGTACTTTAAATAGTAATGATAATTTTAAAAATGCATTCATTAATGCCACTTCTCTTAAAACTTTTTATGCGATTGAAAATGCTTTTGATGATATTTTATATGCAGAAGAATCTATTATTAAATTAAATAATAAAATTTTAGAGGTAGATGATAGAAATAAAAAAGTTGAAAATATGGTCAATAAGATTAGTCAATTAAAAGAAAAGATTAAATTTACATTTTTTAGAACTCAAAACCTTATAATTTCTTCTTATTTCGATTCTGCATTTAATAATATATCTAATTTAGAGGAAGTTGAAAATTATCGTAGAAAATTATATACTTTTAGAGATTATCTAGGTTATAGTGATGGATATACATTTTTTAATGATTATTATGTTGAAAAAATGAATGAGTTAGAACATAAATATAATGTGCTTGAAAATGGTGGTGTTGAAACTGCAATTGCAACTAATACGAAAGAGTTAAATAAGTTTGTTATTTTACTTCGTAGTATTAAAAAACTTGTTTTATCAGCATTTGGTATAAAAGAAAAAGATAATTCTTAATAAAGTTGATTTTATTTGTTGTCTATATAGATTAAAGTACTCCTAAATTTAATTATAATTGTATAATTAGATTTAGGAGTTATGTTTTTAATCTCTATATGTCTTTCTATTGAGTAAACTAATATACTTCCATTTCTACTTCTTTTCCATTAAATGCATATACCATTTTTGTTATATTTTTAAATCCTCTTTCTTTTAGACTTTCTTCATATTTTTTCTCTTCTATTTGTTTTTTTGCATTTTCTATTGTTTCTTTTAATGTTTTTTCTTCTCCATC